>DATILZ010000090.1:0-4378 GCA_035475995.1 Hanamia sp.
CGGTGACCGTTACCGCAATTTACAGGGCGACCGTTACCGCAATTTACAGGGCGACCGCAAGGGTCGCCCCTACCAATCCAACTCCATTCCCAACTGATCTTTCAATTGTTTTACCAATGGATATTCTTCGATAATTCTTAAATATTGTTGTTTACTTGAAAGAACTTCTTCCTTTGGATTATTTTCATTTTCACTTTCATCTGTCCGTAATGTATAAATAAGATACCGGTTATTAAAATGCGATTGAAGATGTGCAATTAAATCGCCCCTTTCAGCTTCAATAAATTTTTGCTGCAGATTGCTTGATGTAATAATTTCAATACAATTTTCATCCGCAATTTTCAGTTTTGCTGATTTAAAATTAGAGACAATTGGCTTTTTATTACTGTTGATAAGCTTCTCAATATATAGTCCCCATGCGATATACAGCTCTTCTTCATTCAATTCTACTACATGGTTATTCTTATTTTCAAGCGCTACTTTTTCCCTTATCTTTTCTAATGAACTGAGCTTGGTAATTTTTGTTTTTGGAATCGTATGCACTACAGAAGTATGATCAGGCGCCGCTTTTGGCAACTCTGGTTTCAAAACTTCTTTTTCGATGACCAGCCTTGCTTCGTCATTATTTGGGGAAGCTTCAGGCTTTTTTATTTTTGGTAAAACAGGTTCTTTTTTGGCTGGATTTACTGCAACAGGAGCTATAATTTTAAACGAAACAGGTTTTACACTTTCAAGCTGTTTTTTTTTTGATAACTGTCCGTTATCATTCACCAGATTCAGCGCCTGGTTCAAATAAGAAAGTTTTATAAAAGTAAGTTCCACATGCAGCCTTTTATTTTTGGCAAGGCGATAATTAATTTCTGATTCATTTAAAATATTGAGTGCGCTAAGCAACCATGAATCATTTATTTTAGACGCTGCTTCGAGGTATCTTTGTTTGAATCCTTCAGAAACTTCCAATAAAACTGCCACTTTTGGATCTTTGCTTACCAATAAATTTCTTAAGAATTCGGCGAATCCATTCAGCACCAAATCACCTTCAAAGCCTTTACGGTTTATTTCATCATATAATAAAATAGCATCACCTGCATTTTGATTTTGCATCGCTTCTATCAAGCGGAAATAATAATCTTCATCCAGGATATTTAAATGCTCCAGCGTATTTGAATAAGTAAGTTCACCATTGGTAAAACTGACAATTTTATCCAAAATACTCAATGAATCTCTAAGGCATCCTTCACTTTTTTGGGCAATAATATGAAGCGCGGTTTTATCAGCTTTTATATGTTCTTTTTCGCAAATTTCCTGAAGATGCTCTACCGTATCGCTATTGGTAATTCTTTTAAAATCAAATATCTGGCAGCGTGATAAAATGGTTGGAATAATTTTATGTTTCTCGGTAGTAGCTAAAATAAAAATGGCGAATGGCGGTGGTTCTTCCAGCGTTTTTAGAAATGCATTAAATGCTGCGGAGCTCAACATGTGCACCTCGTCCACAATATATACTTTGTATTTTCCGGCTTGTGGCGCAAAGCGCACCTGGTCAACCAAAGCGCGGATATCATCTACCGAATTGTTACTCGCTGCATCGAGTTCATGAATATTTAATGAGCTTCCATTATCAAATGAAATGCAGGAATTACAAACGTTGCACGCTTCACCATCAGCTGTTCTGTTTTCACAATTAATCGTTTTTGCAAGAATCCTTGCGCAGGTTGTTTTCCCAACGCCGCGAGGTCCGCAAAAAAGAAAAGCATGTGCAAGCTGATTATTTTTTATCGCATTTTTTAAAGTAGTGGTAATGTGCGATTGGCCAACAACCGTACTAAAATTCTGGGGCCGGTATTTACGTGCAGAAACGATGAATTTGTCCATAATGAAAAGAGACAAATTTAAGGAAATTATTCTGAAGCCTGTTGTTCTTCAAACAGGAAAAACAAAAAGAAAATGTTATCAAAAAAAGAAAATGTAACAAGAAAGAACCGGCATTTCAGCCTGAATGTTTTTCACGGTTACCTGCTATTTTTTAGCAATTATCAAGTTTCATCAGATGATCTATTTCTCCTGAAAGTCTTGCAAAAATTTCATCTACTGTTCCTTCGCCTTTTATCATAACCACTTTATGGGCTTTTTGATAATGATCAGCAACTGTTGCAGTTTTTTTATGATATTCTGCAATACGCGCCCTGATTACCTGTTCGTTATTATCATCAGTGCGGCCGCTCGTTTCACCGCGTTTTAATAATCGTTTTATCAATTCTTCCTCACTTACTTCCAGCGCAATCATCACATCGATGCATGTATGTTTTCCGGCTAAAAGATTATCCAATTCCTGTGCCTGAATAGCGGTTCGCGGAAAACCGTCAAACAAAAAACCAACAGCTTCCATATTCATATCAAGCATATCATTGATCATTCCAATAACTACTTCGTCCGGCACTAAATTGCCCTTATCCATAAACTTTTTTGCTTCTATTCCCAATGGAGTTTTTCGGGATATTTCACTTCGCAATAAATCACCTGTTGAAAGATGCCTGAAATGATATTTAGCAATCAGTTTCTCTGATTGCGTTCCTTTTCCGCTGCCCGGAGGGCCAAATAAAATAAGATTGAACATCAGCTTTTTAAAATCCTTATGAGCCTCAAATATACTTTATGAAAATTAAAAATCAGCTGTTATCAAATAAAAACAAATTTTTTTTAGCAAATGATCCATTTTTGATTGTTTAATTTTACAACAATCATTTTTCTTTCGAAAAATTAAAAGTAAACAAAATGAATACAGATGAAAGAAACGCCGGTTTTTTAAAAGACAATAAAAATCCGGCAGAAATAAGCAACGAGGACTGGAAGAAAATATTGCCGCAGGATGTCTATCAGATTGCACGGCAAAAAGGCACTGAACGACCTGGGACAGGAAAATTTTATAAACATAATGAGATAGGCACTTATTATTGCGCTGTTTGTGGAAACCCGCTTTTTCGCAGCAATGGAAAATTTAACAGCAGTTGCGGCTGGCCCAGCTTTTTTGAACCAATCAGCAAAGACAGCCTCATTTATCTTCCAGATAATTCTTACGGAATGAAACGAACAGAAGTGGAATGCGGTAAATGCCATTCACATCTGGGTCACGTTTTTGAAGACGGGCCGCCTCCAACTGGCTTACGTTACTGTATCAATTCGGTGGTACTTGGTTTTGAAAAGACTTCCGATGAAAAATAATTTTAGGGCCTTCCGGTAAATGCCCTGCGGAGTAAAGCAACAATAAATGTAAATATTGCTGAGCCGATGATTGCCCAAATAATCGGGAAGGGCTTTCCTTCGACATTAATGGTAAAAAAATCAGGTAAACCCATTCTGCCGGCAATCCAGAGGCCAATATAAGCGCCAATAAATCCGACAATAATAGAAACCAAACATCCACCAAGGTCGTAACCGGCAAGGGATTGACCAATACCACCGCAGATGGCGGCAATCAACAAAAGTATAAGGAATCCGATGAGTGTCATGTCTTTTAAATTTTTATTGAAAATAAGATTTTTTTAATTCAAGCCACTTTTTATTCTTTTAAAACAACAAATTATACCTACAGCAAATGAACAAATAAGCAGCTTTCCTGTTTTTCATTTTAATAAAAATTGTTGAATTTAAAATTTCAGGTGTCATCTTTGCTTTGTAATAAATTAAAAGCCTTAAAAGCATGATGAATCTGAAACCGGTTGAAAAAAATTTCATTTCCAAAAAACTAGATACATTATTTATTAATCTTTACGATGCTTTTCAATTTGTGATCCGGTTTTTTAAAGAAGTTTTTAAACCACCATACGAGGTAAAAGAAATAATCAAACAATGTTATGAAGTAGGTTACAAATCTCTTTTTTTGATTACACTTACCGGCTTTATTACCGGTTTGGTTTTTACAAAACAATCGCGGCCTTCATTATCAGAGTTTGGCGCTACCTCCTGGTTGCCAAGCCTGGTTGCAATCGCTATCATACGTGCCCTGGCGCCCTTGGTAACAGCTTTAATATGTGCAGGAAAAGTAGGTTCCAATATCGCAGCAGAACTGGGTTCGATGAAAGTAACCGAGCAAATAGATGCAATGGAAGTGTCGGCGGTGAATCCGTTTAAATTTTTAGTAGTCAGCCGCGTTTTAGCTACCACATTAATGATTCCGTTGCTGATGTGTTATACAGGTTTTGTGGCGATGATGGGCGCATTTCTGAATGTACATCAAAATGAAATGACCAGTTTTATTACGTTCTTTCAACAGGCGTTTGATAAAATATCTTTCCTTGATATCTTTTCTTCACTTTTTAAAAGTATTGTTTATGGATTTACTATTGGAATTGTTGGCTGCTATAAAGGTTTTCATGCC
>DATILZ010000091.1:0-2758 GCA_035475995.1 Hanamia sp.
GTTTGCTCTCGTAAATCATTATTAATCAAAAACAAAAATTATGAAAACGACAGTATTATTTACAGCAGCCTTATTTTTAGCAACTGCTTCTTTTGCTCAAACAAATGTAAAAAGCAACAATGCGGTTAAAAGTGAATCAGGCATTGAAAGCAACAAAGTAACAAGCAATGAAAATGTTTCTTCTGAAACCAATATTCAAAGTAAAGAAGTTGCAAATGTGCGCGAAAAATCTTCGGGAGAAATAAAAAAAGAACATGAAAAGCTAGCCGCTAAAAAACAATCAATTTCAGAAAATGCCAATGAAAAAGGGAAAAAAGTAAGTGCAACAGCTTCTGATAAAAATGCGGTTAAAATAGAAGGAAATGAAAAAGGTAAAATAGTAAGTTCCGCTGGCAGCGATGGAAATAGCGAATCAGCAAATGTTCATTCAAATGTAAATACAAAAGCCAGTGCAAACGTAAATACTCATGTGACAGCAAATGAAGTTAAGGCAACTGGTAAGAAGATAAAAACCACTTCAGTAAACACAGTACGCACCACCACTGCATCTGCCCATGCAGTAAAGATCAAACCGGTTTCTGTAAAAACAGGAACCAGTGCCGGCGTTGGTATTAAAATTAAGTAAACACTTAAAACAGGTTTTGCAGTATTTTGCAAAACCTGTTTTTAAAATTCGATAATGAAACACTCAATAATGAAATGCCTGATCGGTTTATTGTTTATTGTTATTCTTCCTGAATTATCGATGGCAAGTGATGGTAAACCACTCAATAATATTTCTTTCAAATATTCTCTTTTAGTTGCAATCCAGGATACCATTCCTCCTGATCAAACTTCTGTAAAAACAGATGACAAAAAAGAAAAGAAAATTAAAGAGCTTCCAAAGTCAAGAAAGCAGCCGGTTCCTGTTCCTGTCAATGTGAAAGTTGTACCGGAAATCAAACCAATTATCAAACCAATTATTAAACCGGTTATTAAACCTGTTATTAAAATACTTCATTAATAAAACCGTATGAAAACATTTTTGCTAAGCCTCTCCATTTTGTTCAGCAGCGGAATTTGTTTCGCTCAAAAAGATAGCAGTGCCACGGATAGCGTTCCTTCAAAATCTATCTTAACATTGGCCGCTGTTTATTCCAATAATGCAAGTTATTATGGACAACGTGCAGAAGAAAAAACTCCCTATGCAGCCATTGCGGCCAACTATCAGTTAAAATCTGGTATTTATTTTACCGCTCAAACTTACAAACTTTTGAATGATTCAACTTCTGATCTTTCTGCCGGAAGCATTGGGGCAGGACTGAATTTTAAACTTGCAAAAAAACTTACTGCTGATGTAAGCTATAGCCACAGTTTTTATCCTTCTTATTCGCCATTTTTGCAAGCTGCAAATGCAGATAATGCAACTGTTTCACTTTCACATACAAGCTGGCTCACTGCTAGCCTTACGGGAGATTATGCATTTGGAAAAACAAATGATGCATTTATAACAGGCTCAATTTCAAAACAAATCAATTTGTTTAGTATTGGCAAAAAAGATATCGTTACCATTACTCCATCGGCAAATGTCGTTGGCGGCACACAACATTTTTATCAGTCGTATCTGAAAGAGAAAAAACTTCGTGATAGTATTCTTGGTTTATTGCCGGTGCCAATCTTTGGTGATCCTGGTTCTAATCATGCCGACACAGTAATGAATACTTCTTTTAATGTTTTGTCTTATAATTTTAAGCTTCCACTCGCTTATAATCGTCAGCATTATTCGCTGGAAGTGGCTTACCAGTTATCATTGTTAAGTGACGCTGTTAAAACAACAACGGGACAAATAAATTCTTTTTTAACTTTCAGTTTTTATTATCAGTTCTAATATGAAAGTATTAATTGTTGAAGATGAAAGATCTCTTGCGCGTGAAATGAAGCTTTTTTTAGAGAAAGCATTTTACTTATGCGACAAAGCTTTTAGCGCATCAGAAGCAAAAAAATTAATGGTAGAAAATGAATATGATTTCATTCTTCTTGATCTTGGTTTACCCGATAATGACGGATTGGAACTTTTGAACGATACCAAAAAAATGTGTCCAAACGCTTCTTATATTATTCTTACAGCTCGTGGAAATCTGGAAAATCGAATAAAAGGTTTGGATCTTGGTGCTGATGATTATCTTCCCAAACCTTTTTCATTACTGGAATTGCAATCGAGAATGCAGGCTATTTCCAGGCGCAAATCAGGGAATAATGATTCTGTCGTTGAAGCAGGAGATTTTAATATTGATTTAAATAATCGATCCGTAAAGTTTGAAGAAAAGGAAGTTGAATTATCAAGAAAAGAATTTGATCTCCTCAGTTATATGCTTCTTCATAAAAACAGACCGTTGACGCGTTTGCAGTTGAGTGAACATATATGGGGATCTTTTTCAGATGATGATTATGACTCAAATTATATTGATGTTCATATAAAAAATATCAGGAAGAAAATGTCTGCTCATGCACCGGTTGACTGGCTGCAAACATTGCGTGGAATTGGTTATAAAATAAAATTGTAAGTCAAATTGAAACTGCTCAGCAAGCTCACACTTTTTATTACGTTTTCAAAACTGTTGATAGTAGTGCTTTTTGTATTACTACTGCCATCACTTGTAAACTACGCCAGTTTTGAATACAGCAATTATTATCTCGCTCAGCAAAAGAAAAAAGTTCTATCAGTAATTGATAAAAACGGGATCGATTATTATTTGCAGGGTGACAGTGCTTTTGCTAG
>DATILZ010000092.1:0-2083 GCA_035475995.1 Hanamia sp.
ATTGTAGGAAGTTTGTTTGTATGGTCCGGAGTTACTTTTGCAATGGGATATGCAACAACTTTTCATCAGCTATACTGGCTTCGCGCTATTATGGGAATCAGTGAAGCCTTATACATTCCTGCCGGTTTATCTTTAATTGCAGATTTTCATTCTGATAAAACTCGTTCGCTTGCGATAGGAATTCACATGACAGGATTGTATTTTGGCCAGGCGCTTGGCGGCTTTGGAGCTACTGTAGCTGCGGCATTTACGTGGCACACTACTTTTCATTGGTTTGGAATTTCAGGTATTATTTATTCAATCATTTTAATTTTATTTTTAAGAGAAAAGAAAGACAAAGATTTAACCGGTGAAACAAAAATGCTGGTGAATGAAAAAATTCCATTGTTCAAAGGACTGGCCATGTTGTTTTCAAACATTGCTTTTTGGATCATACTTTTTTATTTTGCGGTACCAAGCTTGCCGGGATGGGCAACCAAAAACTGGCTGCCCACTTTGTTTGCACAAAACCTTCATATTCCTATGTCGCAGGCAGGGCCAATGTCAACGATTACGATTGCTGCCTCATCTTTTATAGGCGTTATTTTTGGAGGAATTTTATCTGATAAATGGATTCAAAAAAATATCCGGGGAAGGATTTATACAAGCACCATTGGATTGACATTAACGATTCCTTCTTTATTATTAATTGGTTTTGGACATTCTATATTTAATGTCGTTGCTGCTGCAATCTGCTTTGGTGTGGGCTTTGGCATGTTCGATGCTAACAATATGCCGATACTTTGCCAGTTTGTTCCGCAAAAATTAAGAGCCACCGCTTATGGAATTATGAACATGGTGGGCGTATTCTTTGGTGCGTTCATTACAGATTTTTTAGGCCGCTCTTCGGATGCAGGAAATCTAGGGAAAAGTTTTGCAATGTTGGGTGGAGTTGTCTTGATTGCAGTGATTGTGCAATTGAGTTTTTTAAGGCCAAAGAAAACTTTTCACACCTAACAGGCTTTTAAAACCTGTTAGGTCTTTGACAGAGACTATCTGTCATACAGTAAGACACCGGACGTTTAAAATTAGGAATTTGCCATATTTACAGCATTTAAAAAATCAAAAGATGAAAAAAATATTTATACTTTTCTTTACTGCTTTTTTATTTTTTTCTTTCCCTCTTTTTGCTCAAAACAAAATCAAAGTCGCTTGCATTGGCAATTCTGTTACGTATGGCTATGGTTTAAAAGATCCTTCGACAGAATCTTATCCGGTTCAATTACAAAAAATGTTGGGCGATAAATATGAAGTAAAAAACTTTGGACACAGTGGTGCGACGCTTTTGCGGAAAGGACACAATCCTTATTTCAAAACAAAAGAATTTAGCGAAGCGATACAATTGCGTCCTGATTTTGCCATCATTCATTTGGGTTTGAATGATACCGATCCGCGTGATTGGAATAATTACAGCAAGGATTTTCGCGGTGATTATTCATGGCTTATTGATACTTTACGAAACGCAAATCCGTATATAAAAATTTATATCTGTCTGATGACGCCAATCTTTAATGATCATCCAAGATTTCGTTCGGGAACAAGAGATTGGTATTGGAAAATTCAGAACCTGATTCCTGAAATTGCTAAAGTAAATCATACCGGATTAATTGATTTGCATACGCCATTTTATTTTCATCCTGATTTATTTCCGGATGCTTTGCATCCAGATAAAGAAGGCGCTGTTATTCTTGCAAAAGCTGTGTACTCCAGTATTTCAGGAGATTTTGGTGATTTACAAATGCCTTCCGTTTTTGCAAATGATATGGTTTTGCAACGCAATAAACCAATTCCGGTTTTTGGTGCAGCTAATGCAAATGAAGAGATAACAGTTTCGTTCAGTAAACAAACAAAAAACACGAAATCTGATTCTGATGGAAAATGGAAAGTGGTTTTTGATGCATTGCCTGCCGGAGGCCCATATAATTTAATTGTAAAATCAAAAGATAAAAAAATTGAGTTCCAGAATATTTTAATGGGCGATGTTTGGTTGTGTTCAGGTCAGTCGAACATGTTGTTCAGATTGAACCAGGCTTATGAAGGGAAG
>DATILZ010000093.1:0-4906 GCA_035475995.1 Hanamia sp.
TGTACTGCTACTGCGCCAATCTGCGAATGGCAATAGGTAACAATCATGTTTTCAGCGTTCTTAATGTTATTTTGAAACTTACTGAGCATGGTTAAAGCCGCAACAGTCGGTGTCATGTGAAAGAAAGTTTGGGTAAAATCTTTTTCTTTTCCTTCCTGTGAAACCGGAGGAACCGTATTAACCGGGAAACTACTCTCAAATTGTTGTTTGATAGAAGGATCAATTGCGAGCATCTGCTGCTTGTATTCATCCAGACGATCTTTCAGTTCTTTTCCTTTGCCATGCGTTTCAAATAATCTTGTTGAAGCGTCGAGGTTATCTTCCCTGTAGTCCTGCACGCTATCTTTAATTTTACTGTCCCATTTCATTCTGAGATCGGCCGCTTTTAATAATTGAGCTTTCAGATCATTAATATAACCATTCATATCATCTGAAAGTTTTTTTGCCTGCATTGCTTTCGGTTCCCAAATCTTTGCCTTTTCGGCCGACTGGGGGTCATTTAATTTTTCTACGAGTGATTTATATAAGGTGTTATTAGATGCAGTTATGTTACTATTAGAAACTAATAAACTGTTGTTTACTACTTTAAATGCATTTATCACCTCATTAGATACATTCAAGGCAAGGATCGCCGTAAGTATCAGATACATTACGTTGATCATTTTTTGCCGCGGATCTCTGGGTAGTCCTGCCATGTTATTTTAATTTACTGTTAGTTTTTAGAATTTTGGATTATTAATTATTACTGTCTTCCCTGCATTGCACTAAGCATGTTGCCATACACCTGGTTTAATTTTCCAAGATTATTAGCCAAAGCATTAATCTGTGCTTTTGTAGCCTGAGCATCATCTACGGTAGATACCATTACTTCACTCGCTTTAGCCATTTTGCCATAGAAACTATTTAAGGTTTTCAAATGGTTGTTGCTTTCATTCAATTCCAGTTCATAAATAGTATTTAATGAACCAAGATTTTTGGTAAGGATCTGTACCTGCTGATGGAAACCTTTTGCACTATCTGCAGCACTGTTAAAATTGCTCATAGTATTTGCAGAATTGGTGTAAGCATCTTTCATCAAACCAAGTGCATTCGTTGCCTCTTTTGTTTTAGCGGAAAAATCGCCTGTAGATTTCACTACGTCGCCTACTTCACCAATTTGTGAAACGGTAACGCCTAATTTTTGAAAGTTTTCTCCAAGTTTTTTCATATTGGCCGGAGTAATTTCAGCGTCTTTCATCATCTTTTCCATGGATTGCAGAGCCGGATTTCCCTGAACTGCTGCTACCTGCGGCGCATGAGGTGCAGTTTCATGTGGTTTTGGTTTTACCCATTCTATAACTGCATAGACAAGAAAGATACCGGTTTCAGTCCACATTCCAACTGTGAGCATTGTATCAGCATAAGATTGGTGCGTTAATTTTGCCCATGCAGCGAAAATTACAACTGCTGCGCCTGCACTTACCAATACATCTATTAATGTTAGAAAATTTCTTTTGGGTTGTTGAGTCATAATAGTTTGGATTTTTTTTGTTTTTTAATTTGTTTTTTTATTTGTTTTTTTCTTTAAGATTCTACACAAAAAATGCCTATATTAATTAATTATATAACAAATTAATACAGGCAGTAAAATGTTGAACTAAAATTTTTCCTATGCGTTTTATTTTTTGTTTAATTATTATTTCTTTACCTCTTTCCTTTTTTGCCGGTTGCTGGTGGCAAATCAATTACCGTACGGAATCCAATATATGATTTAGCAGTATCCTGGTATTCAAAAGTACGGGTACTCACTCTTAAATAGTATCCCACATCTTTCCAGCTTCCGCCGCGAATCACTTTACGTTTCATGCGCGGTGCATCCTGGTCTTTTGCGTTCCAGCGGATATCCGGGTTCATATCATGTTGAAAATTATAACCGCCTTCATAATATAAGGAAGAAGTCCATTCTGCTACGTTACCGGCCATACAATATAGCCCAAAATCATTAGGCCAGTAAGCATCTGCCCGAACAGTATAAAATCCTCCATCCTCCGGATAATTACCACGGCCGGGTTTAAAATTTGCCAGGAGACATCCCTTTTTATTTCTTAAATAAGGTCCGCCCCACGGGAAAGGAGACTGCGATCTTCCGCCCCTTGCTGCATATTCCCATTGTGCTTCTGTTGGCAAACGGAAATTAGTTTCTGTTGATCTGTTGTGTTCAACTAAATATGAATTCAAAGTGTGTGTTCTCCATTCGCAAAATGCAGTCGCCTGTTTCCAGTTTACGCCCACCACCGGATAATTTCCAAAAGCAGGATGACTGTAATATTGTTTTGCCATCGGCTCATTATAAGAGTAAGCAAAATCTCTTACCCAAACTAAAGTATCCGGGTAAATCGGAATATCTTTTTTGACAATGAAAGCGCTTCTCGGCACATTTGGATCATGATTACTTGCGGCAGCACCATAATCAAAAGTTTCTGAATGATAAATCAATTTGCTTGGATCTATTTCTTTTTGCCCAAAGATGCGGTTATCAGGAGTTACAATCATCGCATCAATTTTTTCCAATGTTGCTTTATCATTCCATTTAATAGTTTTTATTTTTGCCCAATCGAGGTATTCATTTCCATCAGGCCCCTGTTTCACATAACCCATTAATCTTCCGGCGATAGAATCACGTACATTATTGGTAAACTGACGGTATTCATTATTGGTAATCTCGGTGGCATCCATCCAAAATCCGCTGATAGAGACCTGTTTGTTTCTTGCAGTGAACGTATAATTTATATCTTCATCACTTGGGCCCATATGAAAGGTTCCTGGTGGAATATAAACCATCCCCGGAGGTTTGGGTAAAGTGTACCGTCCTGCAGGTGCTACACCATGAAGCTGGCCATCATTAGGCAGTCCTTTCGATTTACCGAATTTACCACAGCCGGATAAGATAACTCCTGTTACTGCCAATGTTGTGAAAAACGTGTTTTTCATTGTTTTTTTACTTTGAAGGTAAGGGCAAATGTAATATTTATTTAAAAATATGCTGCTTTTCAGGCTATTTCTTTTATAAATATCCTGGCCTAAATCATTAAACGAGCAAGCTTTTTAATTATTGTAAAGAGGTGTCAAATATTTAAAATCTTTTATAAAGTAAAAGAAAAGGAGTTAAAAATAAGCATCCGGAAATTATTTTGAAAAAAATGTTTCATAAAAAGTTAATCGTTGGCTTCAAAAGAAAAAATAAAACTACGAAAAAACAAACTACAAAGTTCATTTCAGGAAAATATTAAGACCCAAAAAAATCTTAAATCTCCCGGAAAGTTATTTACTTTTTCATTTTTAAAAAACTTTATTTTTTATTAATTATTGTATAACAAACAGTTTTGAAGTTTTAAAGCTTTTTAATGTGTTTGAAAATTTAATCTACTTTCCGAATGAATTAACTATTATATAACAAAGAAAACCGCTTTAAAAGTTCGTCGGCTGAAAGCCCTTTACAAAAATTATAGAAACTGTTAAGGCATTCCCGAAAGCAGGATTAAATAGTAAATTTGCGGTCTTCAATTATGGTTAAAACTAAGCAAAAAGAGTCAGAGGATATATTTACAGAAAATGAAAATATAGAAGTATTCGGCGCGAGGGAACACAACCTCAAGAATATTGATATTTCCATTCCCAAAAATCGCCTGGTGGTGATTACCGGAATTAGTGGCAGTGGAAAATCATCGCTGGCATTTGACACTATTTTTTCTGAAGGCCAACGCCGTTATATGGAAAGCTTCTCAGCGTATGCCCGACAATTTTTGGGCGATATGGAGCGGCCTGATGTTGATAAAATTACCGGTCTTTCTCCAGTCATTTCCATCGAACAAAAAACAACCAATAAAAATCCAAGAAGCACGGTAGGAACGGTCACTGAAGTGTATGATTTTTTACGTTTGCTTTATGCACGAGTCGGTGAAGCGTACAGTTATAATACCGGCAAAAAAATGGTGAAATGGACTGAGGAGGAAATTGTAGAAAATATTTATACAAGGTTTGCAGGAAAAAAGATCGTCGTACTCGCACCACTTATCCGGGGAAGAAAAGGGCATTACCGTGAACTTTTTGAGGAAATGAGAAAAAAAGGATTTTTAAAAATCAGAATTGACGGAGAAATCAAAGATCTGGTTCCTAAAATGCAGGCAGACCGATATAAAATTCATGATATAGAACTGGTAGTAGATCGCCTGGCTGCAGATGCTGAACAAAAAGTTAGGTTAAGTGAAAGTGTGCAAAAAGGATTGCAATTGGGCAATGGTTTATTATTTCTTTTATTGAATGAGGAACAAAAATTAGTACAGTACAGCCGGCAGTTAATGTGTGAGGAATCAGGCATCAGTTATGAAGAACCTTCACCAAATGCTTTTTCATTTAATTCTCCTTATGGAGCTTGCCCGGTTTGCAAAGGCTTGGGAAATGTTTACCAGGTAAACCTGGAGGCGATCGTTCCGGATAAAAAATTAAGCATCAATGAAGGCGGCATCGCTCCTCTTGGAGAAGAACGAGATTCATACGTTTTTAAACAGGTGCAGCAATTGGCAAAAAAAAATAAAATAAGCCTGGATAAACCAATAAAAGATCTTCCGGAAAGCGCTTTAAACCTCATTTTATTTGGAAATAAGCATAAGGATGATAGCGATGATGATTTTAGTGATTTTGATTCTGTAAAAATTTCTGATGAAAGAGAAGTTCCTTCAGGCGAATATGAAGGTGTTGTGAATATGATCAAGCGGTGGTTTCATTCAGATACCACAAATGAAAGCTTAAGAGCATGGGTAGAAAAATTTATGATGCTCGAAAAATGCCCGGCATGTGAAGGAAAAAGATTAAAAAAAGAGAGCCTTTGGTTTAAAGTTGATGAAAAAAATATTGCCGAATTATCAGA
>DATILZ010000094.1:0-1625 GCA_035475995.1 Hanamia sp.
GTTACGTTGCTGTGACTAAGCCATGCTAGGGCCCTTTTGCTGGCGTCAAACTCAACCGGTAACGTGATCAGGGAAAAAAGAACCGTAAGAGCAAATAATGCAATACCGGCTAACAGCATTGTGCTGTTTCCAGAAGCTGCCATAAACACGCCAATCAGTAAAACCCAATTTACAATCGTTGAGCTAAACTGAACGGCAGGCACCAGTTTACTCCTCAGATTTAACCAGGTATACGCTGAAGCATGTTGCATGGCGTGGCCCGTTTCATGGGCTGCAACCGCAGCAGCTGAAATACTATAATTATTAAACACTTCTGGGCTCAGATTAATAGTTTTTGTCATTGGATTATAATGGTCAGTTAAAAAACCCTCAACAGAAACGACCTTTACATCGTAAATTCCATTCTCTTTGAGCATTTTTTCAGCCACCTGCCTGCCTGTAAGCCGGGCAGAAAGGGGAATTTTGCTATAAGCAGCAAACCGGCTTTTAAGGATCATAGAAATCACCATACTGATTCCTACAAACAGTAAAGAGACAAAAAAAATTGACGGGGTCATAACCTTAGAATTTGATAGACCCACTCAAATCTGTGTCCAAATCTGGTCAAAAATTCTTTCTTTCACTTTTTGTCAGATGAATGCACTTATTGTGATGTCTGCTGTCAGTTTTTCAGCAAAGAAAAAAAATCCACCATTGATTTTACTGTCATTTAAGCATTGTATATCAATAAATTATAAGCCTAATTTTGTTAACGCATCTTATATAAAATAGAGCAAAAGTTATTCACAAGGCCAAAAAATAATTTTGTAATGTGGGGCAGATTTGTAATTTAGTGTCAGAATTTAATGGGTTAGTAAGTAAGAGGGTTGATCGAAAGATCAGCCCTTTTTACTTCAATTTTTTTTCTACATTTTTCTTCTCTTTCTACTGCATTTCAAGAAATTTTCTTTACCGGTTCATCTTAATTTTAGCGCATGGCGAAAATAAAAACTGCCTATTTCTGTCAGAATTGTGGTTATGAAAGTGCTAAGTGGTTAGGCAAATGTCCATCATGCGCGCAATGGAACACTTTTGTAGAAGAAGTCATTCAAAAAGACGTAAAAAAATCTTCTTCCAGTGAGTGGCAAACATACAATGGTGATGCTGTCACCAAAAAAACACAACCTCTTCATGAAGTAGAAACAAAAACCAGTCCTCGAATTCTAACTAACGATCAGGAATTAAACAGAGTGTTGGGTGGAGGCATTGTGCCAGGCAGCATTGTATTGATCGCAGGTGAACCCGGCATCGGAAAGTCAACTTTATTTTTGCAAATGGGTTTGCAGATTAATGATGTAGTTGTCCTTTACATCAGTGGCGAAGAAAGCGAACAACAGATAAAAATGCGTGCTGACAGAATAGGTTTGCATAATAAAAACTTTTACTTGCTTACCGAAACATCTACACAGGAAATTTTCCAGGAAATAAAAAAATTAAAACCACGTCTCATTATTGTTGATTCAATTCAAACGCTGGAGTCTCCGTTTATCGACTCTTCTCCTGGCACAGTTTCTCAGATAAGAGAGTGCGCCGCAGAATTCCAACAATTTGCGAAAGAAACGAACACGCCCGTATTTTTAATCGGA
>DATILZ010000095.1:0-6384 GCA_035475995.1 Hanamia sp.
TCCAAAGCTTTTAAATAACGCATCATTTCAGTTTCGCTGTGATACTTTTTAAAAACCGGATATTGTAAAAACTCAGAAGTCCTTTGTAAAGATTCAGGAATATTTTCCAGGCCGGCCTCATTATCAAACGTGATTGCAGAAGTGTCAATATCTTTTGCAGAATTAAAGACACTTAAAATGTCGAGAATATCATTTTTTGTGGTGGTTTCATCCAAAGAAATCGTAACGAAATCATCAGAAGAAAAATGAAAATTTATTTCATGTGATTGTGATATTTCTTCCAGTTTTTGGCGATTATCTATTTTGAAAGTGATCGTATCAAAATAACTTTTATTTGATAATTCAAATCCACTTTCCTGTAAATGTTCTGCAAGCGTTTGAGTCAATAAAGTAATTCTTTCGGCGATTTCTTTTAACCCTTCAGCCCCATGATACACGGCATACATTGCAGCCATATTTGCCAGCAAAGCCTGCGCTGTACAAATGTTTGAAGTAGCTTTTTCCCTGCGGATGTGTTGCTCTCTTGTTTGCAAAGCCATCCGAAGCGCGCGATTATTTTGAGCATCTATGCTTACTCCGATGATCCTTCCGGGAATGTTTCTTTTAAATTCATCTTTTGTTGAAAAAAATGCTGCATGAGGTCCGCCAAATCCCATTGGCACACCAAAACGTTGTGAAGAACCAATGGCTACATCAGCACCTAATTCTCCGGGAGGAGTTAATAAAGTAAGCGCCAGCAAATCTGTTGCCATCACAACTTGTGCATTTAGCTCATGCACTTTTTCAATAAAGCTTTTGTAATCTTGAACACTCCCTTCGCTGTTTGGATATTGAACAATTGCACCGAAATATTTTTCATCTAATTGTACCGTTTTATAATCTCCAAAAACCAGTTCAATTCCAACAGGTTTTGCTCTTGTAATTAGAATCTCTTTGGTTTGTTCAAATATTTTTTCATCTACAAAAAACTTTGCTGCTGTGATGTGATCGTGATCTTTATTTTTATGATTGAAAAGCATTGCCATCGCTTCAGCAGCAGCGGTTCCTTCGTCAAGCAAACTTGCATTAGCAATTGGCAAAGCTGTTAAATCGCTTACCATTGTTTGAAAATTTAGCAGACTTTCCAAACGTCCTTGTGCAATTTCAGCCTGGTAAGGAGTGTATTGTGTGTACCATCCCGGATTTTCAAAAAGGTTTCTTAAAATAACGGAAGGCGTAATTGTATCATAATATCCCTGCCCGATATATGATTTAAAAACCTGGTTTTTGTTAGCAATTTTTTTCAATTGAGTCAGGTATTCAAATTCGCTGATCGGTTCGGCGATATCTAATTTTTTCTTTAACCTGATTCCAGGAGGAATTGTTTTATCAATCAATTCATCAAGCGAACCAACGCCAATAGTGGCAAGCATTTGATTAGTTTCGGTTTCATCAGGGCCAATATGCCTTGTAGCAAATTCTGAGGATTGTTTTTCAAAAAGATTCATATAAAAATGTGCTTTTTATTTTCACAGTAAACAAAGAAAAACTACGGATTTTTATTTTGTGCGTGAAAATGACGGCGCGAAGTTACAATTAGAAATGCTATTCTGTTTTCCATTAAATTTCATGAGACCTAAAATTATCAATATCTTAATCACGCATTTTTTTGCAGCAATAAATCAATCAATTTCTCTCATTTTTACGGTGAAATGCCTTAAAGCCGGAGCTTCATATTCTATTTGCAAACCTTTTATTTTTTCGCGGGTTTTAAATACTTCAATAATCACCTCCGCTACATAATCTATATGACTTTGTGTGTAAACCCGACGTGGAATCGCAAGACGTACCAGTTCCATTACTGCAGGAATTAAATTCCCACTTTCGTCATATTTCCCAAACATCAATGAACCAATTTCAACGCCTCTTACACCACCTTCAATATACAAAGCTGCAACCAAAGCCTGCCCGGGATATTGATGAGGAGGAACATGAGGAAGCATTGCTTTGGCATCCAGATAAACCGCATGTCCGCCGGCAGGCTGCATTACAGGCACATTTGCCGCTATCAATTTCTCTGTAAGATATTCGATACTGCGAATGCGGTATTGCAAATAATTTTCTTCCATTACTTCTTTTAATCCGATCGAAATCGCTTCCAGATCTCTTCCTGCAAGGCCACCATAAGTAGTGAATCCTTCGGTAATAATCAATAAATTTCTGCACTTTACTGCCAGTTCTTCATTCCGCAATGCAATGAAACCACCAATGTTTGCAAACGCATCTTTCTTGGCACTCATCGTACATCCATCAGCGTAGGAAAATAATTCGCGGGCAATATCAGGAACTGAAACATTTGCATATTCCTGTTCACGTTGTTTTATAAAATAACAATTTTCTGCAAAACGGCAGGCATCAATAAACAAGGGAATTTTATTTTTTTCGCAAATAGACCTTACCTCTTTTATATTTTGCATACTTACGGGCTGCCCGCCTCCGGAATTATTGGTAACCGTAATCATGCAAAGCGCTATATTTTCCGCACCTTTTTCATTAATAAAATTCTTAAAAGCGTCTGTATCCATATTGCCTTTAAAAGGCGCCGGAACAGATGGAATTTTCCCTTCTTTACACAAAAAGTCAATTCCTTCAGCCCCTGTAAATTCAATGTTGGCACGGGTTGTATCAAATAAAGTATTACTCACTACCATCTTACCTTTTCCGCCCATCACAGAAAATAAAATTTTTTCTGCCGCCCGTCCCTGATGTGCAGGAATTACAATCGGCATTCCGGTTATATCTTGTATTGTTTTTTCAAAACGAAAAAAACTATTGCTTCCTGCATAAGATTCATCACCAATCATTATGCCGGCCCATTGTGCGCTACTCATGGCGCTGGTTCCACTGTCTGTAAGCAAATCAATCAATACATCATCGGCATGAATTAAAAAAGGGTTATAAGATGCCTGTTTTAAAATATGGATTCTTTGTTCTTTGGTAGTAAAATTGATCGGTTCTACAGATTTTATTTTGAATGGTTCTATAATAGTTTGCATGCCTCAGTAAATTTTTTTGAAGAATTTTTTTGATTTTTTGAGAAAGATTCACAGCGTATTTTTTAGAAAAAAGCAGGTGTTGCTGTTATAAAAAAAACGATGAATAAAAAGAAAATAATGAGTGGCGCTTAGGTCGGTTTTCTGATAATATTTATCCACAGAAGCATCATGCAGCAAAAATAAATGTTTGAAATTAATTTACTAATTCATTTTTAAATATTCAACAACTTTGGTTAAAAAAAATTAGCATAAGAAGGAAAAAAGGCCTGCCCTAAAAAGGGCTGGCCGTTGCTAACCTATGAAAAACACCGTTACAAAAATAGGAGAAAAACACTTACGCCAATTTTAAATTATTTAATTTTTTTAAATACAAGAATGTATGGCTATTAATTAAAAAACTTTACATACGCTTTCATATTCCATTATTTTGAAAAAATCCGTCCATTTTTATCAATTAACTTTTTTCAATAATCTATTAGTTTTATTGAAAAAAAAAGTGTGGCGAATCAAAAAAATCTTATGAAAAATTGGCCGGAGTATAAAACAGGAATATGACATATTTCTTGGTTTGTTGTAATTTTCACCAAACAAAAGATTTGTAACGAAGAAAAGTAAGAACATCAACGGAAAAATAATTGATTTTGCGGTTCAGATTAACATTATTTAATTTGGGTAGATGTAGGTTTTTACAGATTTTCCGGGTCAATAAATATCTAAATTTTGCCTTTTTATTTAAATCAAATCTAAATTTTGATTTTTCACATAAATTTGGAAACTGTATCGCATTTTTTCTAAAAACCTCTACTGCTCTGTATTTCAGCATTTATAAAACCACTTGTAAATTGTAGAACTGATCTATATTTAATTTATTTCACCGCGTTTTTAAATTTATTTTCAACAGCATTGCCCTTCAGAAAAATGTATCTAAAGCAAGAATTGTATAACTTTAGTCAACTGGCAGATGTGATAATTTAAAGGATAATTATGGAAAACAAAGGTCTATACTCACCGGAATTTGAACACGACTCATGCGGTATCGGTTTTGTCGCAAATATTAAAAGTAACAAAAGCCATCGCATTGTGTCGGATGCGCTGACTATTTTGGAGAATATGGAACATCGCGGGGCTTGTGGCTGCGAAGCAAATACCGGCGATGGCGCTGGAATTTTAATTCAAACTCCTCATGAGTTTTTCTTCGATGAATGTCTGAAATTGGGAATTCATTTACCTTCTTATGGAAAATATGGTGTAGGGGTTTTGTTTTTTCCAAAGGAAATTCGACTTAGAGAAGAATCCCGGGATATTTTTAACCGCTGCGCTGAAACGCTTGGAATGGAAATAATGGGCTACCGCAGAGTGCCAGTAAATACGGAAGATATTGGCCGCACTGCTTTATCTGTTGAGCCCGAAATGGAGCAGGTTTTTATTGCCTGTCCGGACCATATCAACAACCCTGATGAATTTGAAAGAAAATTATTTGTATTAAGGAATTATGCTACCAAAACGATTAATAATACAGTAAAAAAAGACGCGATTGGCTTTTATGTTGCCTCGCTTTCTTATAAAACAACGATTTATAAAGGTCAACTCACCAGCAAACAACTTCGCGGATATTTTCCCGATTTAAGCAATAAAAAAATTGTTTCCGCTTTTGGTTTGATTCATTCCCGTTTTGCGACAAACACTTTCCCTTCATGGAAATTGGCTCAGCCATTTCGGTATATCGCACATAATGGTGAAATTAATACGTTGCAGGGAAACCTGAACTGGCTTCGCACGAGCGAAAAGAATTTCATTTCCCAGTTTTTTACAAAGGAAGAAATGGAAATGGTTTTGCCAATTGTTGATGGTGGCCAATCTGATTCTGCATGCCTGGACAATGTAATTGAATTGCTACATTTATGCGGACGTTCATTGCCTCATGTAATGATGATGCTGATTCCGGAAGCCTGGGATGATAATGACCAAATGGATCCGGTAAAAAAAGCGTTTTATGAATTTCATGCATCGTTTATGGAACCATGGGATGGCCCGGCTTCCATTTCATTTACCGATGGAAAAATTATCGGCGCTACATTAGATAGAAACGGATTGCGCCCTTCACGTTATTGCATCACAACTGACGACCGGGTAATCATGGCTTCTGAAACGGGTGTTCTTCCTGTTGATCCAAAAATGATCAAAGAAAAAGGAAGATTGCAGCCGGGAAAAATGTTTGTAGTGGATCTGGAAGAAGGAAGAATTATCAGCGATGATGAAATAAAAGAAAAAATTTGTTCAGAAAAACCTTATTCAGAATGGCTGAATAAATATAAAATAAGATTGGAAGAATTGCCGGCTCCACGCGTCATGTTTACACATTTGGAACATGACCAGATCTTCAAATATCAAAAGGCATTTGGTTATTCTACAGAAGATTTAGAGCTTTTAATTTCTCCCATGGCGCTGACTGGAAAAGAACCGATTGGCTCTATGGGAAGTGATGTTCCGCTGGCCGTTTTAAGCGACGAGCCGCAACATTTAAGTAGTTATTTCAAACAACTTTTTGCGCAGGTTACTAATCCGCCGATTGATCCTATTCGTGAAAAATTAGTAATGTCGCTGGCAACTTTTGTTGGGAATAATGGAAATCTTTTGGAAGAAGATCCTCTTTCCTGCCATACGGTTGCTTTGAAACATCCGGTGCTTTCAAATACAGAATTAGAAAAAATCAGAAGTATAGATACAGGAATTTTCCAGGCGCATACTTTGCAAACTTATTTTCTCGCAGATGGAAAACCAGGGTCACTACAAAAAGGAATCGAGCGATTGTGCCGACACGCTGCCGAAGCCGTTCAGGATGGTTTTGAAGTTTTGATATTATCTGATCGTGCTATTGATTCGGAACACGCTGCGATTCCTTCTTTACTTGCATGTTCAGCTGTACATCACCATTTGATTAAAAAAGGATTGCGTGGACAGGTAGGATTAATTATCGAAGCCGGTGATGTTTGGGAAGTACATCATTTCGCGTGTCTTATTGGTTTTGGCGCTACGGCTATCAATCCTTATCTCGCACTTTCTACCATTCGCGATCTGAGAATCCAGGGAAAACTTGGAACTGAATTAGATTCAAATGCCTTAAAGAAAAATTACAAAAAAGCAATAAATCTTGGCTTGCTGAAAGTATTTTCAAAGATGGGAATTTCAACATTCCAATCTTACCAGGGAGCACAAATCTTTGAAATACTGGGCATTAACCAATCTGTGATTGATAAATATTTTACAGGCGCTACATCCAGAATTGAAGGAATGGGCCTGGACGAAATTGCAAAAGAAACTTTGGTAAAACATGCATTTTCTTTCAGCA
>DATILZ010000096.1:0-1812 GCA_035475995.1 Hanamia sp.
GGTTGTTGGTAATTCCATTATCATCAGCCATTGCAGCACCTAAGACCTTTTGTGCAAAACCGGAAACGGAAATAAAAAGTGCAAAGAATACAAGGAGCGTTCTCATAAAAAAACAATTAGTTTGTTGCGCACAAAATAATATTTCAGTCCCAATTATTCAAGTTATTTCTTCAAATTTTAAAACTCTCAACAGCCTGGAAAGTTTTTTCCAGATCTTCATGGCTTAGCCCATTGCTGAAGAACCAGCTTTCATAAGCGGAAGGCGGTAAATAAATTCCATGTTCCAGCATGTGGTGAAAAAATTTATTGAAAATATTTGTATCTGTTTTGGAGGCAGACTCAAAATCTGTGACTTCATTCTCGCAAAAGAAAATACTGATCATGCTTCCCATGCGATTAATACGATGTGGAATATTTTTTCCGCCTAAAATATCATTCAGCGTTTTTTCAAGGCGAGCGCCTTTTTCATCTAATTCTGTATAAATGGAAGCATTATTTTTTAATTCATTCAGTATGGTAAAACCGGCGATCATTGCAATAGGATTTCCGCTTAAAGTGCCCGCCTGGTAAACGTTTCCCAGCGGCGCAATGTGTTCCATGATTTCTTTTTTACCGCCAAAAGCGCCAACAGGTAAACCGCCTCCAATCACTTTTCCATACGTTACCAGATCAGCATTAATATTTAATTTTTCCTGTGCGCCACCGGCAGCCAAACGAAAACCAGTCATTACTTCATCAAAAATAAAAATGATGTTTTCTTCATTACATATTTTTCGCAAACCTTCTAAAAAACCAGGTTGTGGCGGAACGCATCCCATATTTCCAACAACAGGTTCAATAATGATGGCTGCAATTTCTCCTTTATGTTCTTCTACTAATTTTTCAACAGCTTCTAAGTTATTATAAGGTGCTGTCAAAGTATCTTGTGCAACTCCGGCTGTTATACCGGGAACCGTTTGAATATTTAAAGTCGCTACACCACTTCCCGCCTTTACCAAAAAACAATCAGCATGGCCGTGATAACAACCTTCAAATTTGATAAATTTATTTTTACCTGTATAACCTCTTGCCAAACGAATAGCGCTCATGCAAGCTTCTGTACCGCTGCTTACCATTCTTATCAGGTCAATATTCGGAGCCATACTTTTTATCAATTCCGCCATTTCAACTTCCAATTCTGTTGGCGCACCAAAAGAAGTTGAACCGGCAGCTTTTCCCCTGATTGCTTTTACTACAGGTTCATAAGCGTGTCCCAGAATCATCGGCCCCCACGAATTGATGTAATCAATAAATTGATTTCCATCTTCATCAAAAAGATAAGCGCCTTTGGCAGATTTTATAAATACAGGAGTACCACCGACACTTCTGAAAGCACGTACGGGAGAATTAACACCACCGGGAATTGATTGTTGAGCGCGGGAGAAAAGATTTTGGCTTGAAGAGAGATTCATTTTTGTGAATAGTGAATGGGTGAATAGTGAATGGGTGAATGGTGAATGGTGAATGGGTGAATTATTTGAAATAAATGAATACATTAGTTACTACCTTTTTCTGAAATCAATCCACTTAATAGTTTAAATGTCTGTATCATGCTATCTTGAAGAAGATTCAGATCAATATTTGCCAAATAATTTAATCCTTGTGCAATATCCAATGCAGCGTCAATTTCTACAATTGATCCCCTTGAAATTTCAAAGTACCTTTTTCTTTCACCTTGCGATTTCCTTGAAGCACCTTCAGCAATATTAACATGTACTGATAATGCCGCCCTTCTTATCTGGCTAATCATTCCAAACTTTTCATCTGCAGGTA
>DATILZ010000097.1:0-6076 GCA_035475995.1 Hanamia sp.
ACACACATTTGTAATTTATCAATAAATTTTTTCCCTGCTTCCAATCCGCCTTTCATTTCAAAACTCAGCATTGGCCCGGGATGACGCATTTGTTTTTGTGCAGTTGCATAATCAGGATGCGAAGGCAAACCCAAATAATTCACTTTACTGATTGCCGGGTTTTTTTCCAGAAATTGGGCTACTTTCATCGCATTTGCACAATGTTTTTCCATTCTTACTTCCAGGGTTTTCATTCCTTGTGTTAATAAAAAAGCATCAAAAGAATTGCTGTTTCCGCCGAGCAAACGATGAACTTTTTCCATGCGGCCTTTCATTAAATCAATATCTTTTCCAACAAGTGCACCACCGATTGCTGTCCCATGTCCGTTCAAAAATTTGGTAGTAGAATGAATGACAAAATTTACTCCATATTTAAAAGGTTGTTGCAAATATGGCGTAGCAAAAGTATTATCAACTGCAACAATCATTTCGTGTTGCTTTGCAATTTTAGTAAGTGCATCAATATCCACGCATTGAATAGTTGGATTGGCCGGCGTCTCCAAATACATCATCCTTATTTTCGAATCATTTTTAATCGCTTCTTTTGCTTTGTTCAAATCTCTCAGGTCCACTATAATTGCTTCAATTCCTAATCCCGGAAGCACCCGGTTCATCAATTCCTGCGTTCCTCCATATAATGAATAATGCGATAAAATTTTATCGCCGCTTTTCAAATTTCCCAGCATTAAAGTGCTGATAGCAGCCATGCCGCTTGCATGTAAACGCGCTTTTAATTGCAACGGTTTCCCATCTTCTTTAAGTCCAAAACTTTCCAATGCAGCAATTTTATCTTCAGGTTCTTTCATGCTTGGATTTCCCCAGCGGCTATAAATATAACCCGGTTCATCGCCGCTAAAGCGCCGCATTCCCTGCTCTGCCTTATCAAATACATACGTGCTGCTTGCATATATTGGTGTTAAATGTGCATAATTCCCTTCCGTTTCATGGCCGGCATGAATAGCCGTAGAGCCGAAGCCTTTTAATTGTTTTTTTTCTGATGACATTGTTATTTAAATAAAACCGAAATGAAGAATGCAGCAAAAGTAGCAAAAGATAAAAGGATATATTAAATGCGGTAAGTGAAAATGGTAATATGAATCGTGAATATTTCTTGCTTTGCTGAGAAGTTATGGTAACATGAGATAATTTAATCCTGTATCATAATCCTTATCAAGTGCATCAAATACAGCTTGCAGATGTTTTTCATTTCCCAAAAAATCTGCATTAGATACATCAATAAAGAGCGTTTTAATTTTATATTGTTTGATGTATTGCATATAAGTTTCCTGAAGAGAAAAAAGATATTCCGGGTCTATCGATTGTTCATAAGAGCGGTTTCTTTTTGTAATGTTTTCTTTCAGTTTGGAAACAGGCGCATGAAGATAAATCAGCAAATCAGGTTGTATCAGTTGTGGATTGATAATGTCAAATAATTTTTGATACAATAAAAATTCCTGTTCTGCCAGATTCACTTTGGCAAACAAAAGACATTTTGTAAAAAGGTAATCGGAAATAGTCACGTTATGAAACAAATCTTTTGTTTGTAACAAATCTTTGAGTTGCTTATATCTTTCGGCCATAAAAAAAAGCTCCAGCGGAAAAGCATACTGCTGGCGGTTTTCATAAAATTTCGGCAGAAAAGGATTTTCTGCAAATTCTTCAAGAATCAATCGTGCATTAAAATGCTTGCTCAATAAATGTGCAAGCGTAGTTTTTCCGGCGCCGATATTTCCTTCGATGGTGATGAAATTATATTTCATGCTTTTTATTCATATAAATTAATTCGACAAAAATACCACACACAAGTAAACAAATAATTATCACGAATTCTTGTTTTTCATTCTAATGAATTCAAGAGATTGACGTTGCTCTTAATTCATCTGTACATTTTTGTAGTAATTCATTTATACTTTTTTGAAAAACCGGATGGATCATTTTCGGTGATAGTTCATTTAAAGGCATTAATACAAAACGCCGGTTGATTATTTGCGGATGCGGAACAATCAGGTATGGTTCATTAATTATTTCATCATTAAAAAATAAAACATCAATATCAATAATTCTTGCAGCATTTTTTATCGTTCTCACTCTTCCCATTTTCTCTTCGATATTCAAAATCTTATCTAAAACTTCTTTTGCTGAAAATTCAGTTTTAACTATGTGAATTTGATTATAAAAAGCAGCTTGCTCTGTAATTCCCCATGCCTCTGTTTCATAAATATTTGAACTATTAATAATGCTTCCAATCTCTTTCTCAATCAATCGGGCAGCGGTTTCCAGGTTTTTTTTCCTATCGCCAATGTTGCCCCCTGTTATTAAAAATATTTTGTTCATTGTAAGATTCAATGTATAAAAAGCCTTTTGTCTAATTCAAGTAATTCGGTAGTAATGATTTTTATTTTTTTAAAATCCTTATGTGCAGGGTTTAGAAGAAAATTATTTTCCTGAGGCACTATTGCTGATGGTGCTTTCAGGCAAAGCACTTGTGTTTGTTTTAGAAAATCTTCACCTATTTCCTGCGTATATTTCAAATCAGATTGCCACTCCTTTTTTAGTTTTTTTAATTGTAACTGATAAATTTGTTCATCAGGTATATCAATGGTAATAAGCGTATAAGATTTCGGTGAAGTAATTTTGGATGCACGAACTAAAATTTCAAGTATAGCGAGTGAAATAAACTCTGAAGTATATAAGGCTGCAAATCCCACAGGATTCCATCTTCCTCCATAAATTTTTGAACCTGTGCCCGAAATATCGTTGGCGTATTCGCTCGTAGCTAACCTGTAAACTATCATGCTAAAATTCCATGTTCTATTCTTCCTATCTGGGTAACTATATTATTAATTCCTTCGAAGCTGGCAAGCGAATGTATGGATAAGCGGCCTTCCAGCATATAAGGATTATCGCGAAGCCATCGATTAAACCGGTCGTAGCCTCCAAAAACTTCATTTCCACGATCAAAAACTTTATTGATCTGAAGAATGCGATCTACAGCGCCGGAATTAAAAGAGCCTTCACCGTGCGCATATCTTTGCAAAGTCCTTTCTGAAATATGAAGAATATCAGCCCATTCCTTTTGTGTAAAATCCACTTTTTCTGAAATTTTTTTAAAATCATTAAAAGTGAATTCTTTTATAAATGGAATTCTTTTGCGGGTTTCATAGACAGCCATTGGCTCTTCAGCCATCATTGGTTTTTCTTCATCTTCCTTATATTTCTTTATTTTTTTCATAACCTGTCATTTGTCAAACAAATATACGTCATTTGTCATGGTATAAAAAACTTTTTCCCGCTTTTATTTTTTTGACGGTTAGTTTTGCGCCATTAAAGATAGTTTTTAAGATGAAAAGATATAGCCAGGTGAGGGCGATGTTTGCGATAACCAAAGCAAGTTTACACGCTATTTTCAGAAGCCCGTCTGCCGTGGTTTTTGGTTTTGCATTTCCATTTATTTTTATTTTGGTTTTTGGTTTTATGGGCAATAACGGCGCTTTCAGAAGTTACAAAATCGCGGTGGATAACACGGCAGATACAACAAATGATTTATATAAAGGCATTGAAAATTCGCCCGGATTGATTATCAAAAAATATCCTGATACTGCCTCTTTGCAAAAGGACCTTCAAAGTGGTAAAATTGCAGGAGTGATAAACATTCAAAAGAACCCATCCGGACAGCCACCTTATGTTTTTACTTTAAAAAGTACTACCTCCAGCAACGACCAATGGCCACAGGTAAGAGCGCTTATTCAAAGCATCATCAATAAAATCAGCAATGAAAAATATCCGGGTAGGCCTGCATATGCTGCATTTGATTTTGATTTTCCCAGAGATATTGCTGTTATAAGAAAATATAAAACCATTGATTTTATTCTCCCGGGGCAGTTGGGATTTTCTTTATTGGCGTCAGGAGTTTTTGGTGTTGCATTTATGTTTTTTAATTTAAGAAACACATTGGTTTTAAAACGTTTTTTTGCTACACCTATCAGCAGGACGTATATTATTTTGGGTGAAATGTTCAGCCGTGTTTTATTTCAAATGCTCACAGCTATTGTTATCATTCTCGCCGGTTATTATTTTTTTGGATTTACACTCATTCATGGATTTGAAACATTTATAGAACTGCTGATACTTAGTTTTATAGGGCTTGTTATTTTTATGGGAATGGGTTTTATTATTAGCGGAATTGCAAAAAACGACAGTACGATTCCACCTTTAGCAAATATCATTACATTGCCACAGTTTCTCATTGGCGGTACTTTTTTTCCCATTGATGTATTTCCAAAATGGCTGCAATGGATTGCTGAAGCGATGCCGCTCACCCATTTGAACAATGCATTGCGCGATGTATCATTTGAAGGTTACAATTTATGGGATGAACGTTGGGAAATTGGAATATTATTGTTGTGGGGAATTGTAACCTATGCCATTGCAATCAAAGTTTTTAAATGGGAATAAAATAATATTAAGATGCGATTTTTAACATTTATTCTTTTTCTGCTGTCAGTTTTTGTAATTATTTTTTTGGTTAGTTTGTTACTTCCATCTCATGTTACTGTTTTAAAATATGTAGAGATAAACGCTCCTGTTGACAAAGTAACAAACCAGGTTGTGAATTTTGAAGAATGGAAAAACTGGTATCCTGCTTTTAAAGACGAAAATATTACGGTGATGCAAAATCCTCCTGTTAAAGGAGTTCTTTCTTCCGTAACTTTAAAAGATGCGAATGGGAAAAGTGTGCAGCTTAACCTGGTCGATACAAGCAGGCATATTATTGATATTCAATTGCAGTCCTCCTCATCCACAAAGGTGAGTTATCAATTTGTTGTTATTCGAAAAGTGAATAATCAAACTCAATTAACCTGGAATATCAACATCAATCTTGGATGGCTTCCATGGAAAAAAATTCAGGGAATATTTATGGAAAGATTTTCAGGGCAGCAATATCAAACGGCCCTTGAAAATTTGAAGAAAGCAGCTGAAAATTAAGGAGTCTTTTTTTGTTCAATATATTTTTCAATAAAACGAATAATTACCAAATAAATCTTTTTTAATTGCTTCGAAGTAGTGCAATAAGGCGGCATTACATAAATCGTATTTCCCATAGAACGCAGATACACCCCGTGTTTCAGACAAAAGGGTGTGAATTCATTACTTACCTCATTCAGATAGTCATCCTGGTCATTGGTACAAATTTCAAAAGCAATGATGGTGCCGGTTTGCCTTACGTTTTTAATATAATTTTTTTTCTGAAATGAATGAAGGTTTTTGGCAAATTTTTGATGATGAGCAATAATGTTTTCAACACTTTTAATAAATCCTTTTTGCTGAATCAATTCAAAGCTCGCAACTCCAGCGGTACAGGCAAGCGGATTTGCTGTAAAAGAATGCCCGTGAAACAACGTTTTTGTCTTATCATCACTTACAAATTCATCATAAATTTTTTGTGTGCATGCAGTGACGCCTAAAGCCATGGTACCACCTGTAAGCGCTTTGCTCAGACAAATAATGTCTGCCTTCGTTTCCAAGTAATGGCCTGCAAAAAATTTTCCTGTGCGGTAAAATCCGGTAAGCACTTCATCTGCAATGCAAATAATATCCAGTTGTTTAAAATAATGGAGCAATGGATTAAAGTCTTCAGGCTGATACATGCGCATTCCTCCTGCTCCCTGCAACAACGGCTCATAGATGAAGCAAAGAATTTCATCTTTGTTTTCTTCAATCGTTGCTTTAATGGTTTCAAAATTATTACCATCAGGCGTATCAATAAAAATTACATCAAACAGCTTATCGCGAAAAGCGAGCGTATATACATCCCGTTCGCTTACACTCATGGCGCCAAAAGTGTCGCCATGATATGAATTGTAAAAGGCAACTATTTTATTTCTTCGATTGTTTCCTTTATTTCTCCAATACTGTATCGCCATTTTAATGGCTACTTCTATCGCCGTAGAGCCATCATCTGTATAAAAAATTTTAGTGAAATCACCGGGTAAAACGGATAATAATTTTTCAGCAAGTTCTACTGCCGGCTGATGCG
>DATILZ010000098.1:0-5667 GCA_035475995.1 Hanamia sp.
TACTCTGAATTTATTCGATATCAGTGGAGCTACCCCCGCAATGGTTGGTTGTTCTTTTAGTTTTAATAAATCCTGATTTGTAAAACTGTTATCCTTGCCCATGTTCTCATTCGTAATGGTTTTAGATATGGAAATAAAATCATAACCACCACTTTTCCGCGGCGCATTTTCTGATAATAATTGCTGAATATTTACAAACATTTGCATCGAAACAAGCAGCAATAAAACGCCGATTCCCAAACCAAAATAACCAAGCCATTTGGAGAAAACATTTTTTCCGGAGATAATAAAAGGTTCTATATTTTTATACGAAAGAGGCATCAGGTATCAGGTATCAGGTATGAGGTATCAGGTTTTAGGTTTTATTCGCAAAGGTGAAAATGTAAATCATCGATATTTCTGTATTTGCTGGATAATTTTTTAAAAAATTCTAAACTTTCTACAAATAAACAATCTTCTCCCCTTTCAAAAAATCCAGTGGTTTCAAATCTGCGAAAATCATTGCGGCATCACGCTTTTGGCATTCTTCATAAATTAATTCCATCGCTTTTTTGCGGTTCATTTCATCCAGGTGGCTGTAAGGTTCATCCAGCAATAAAAAATCAAATGGCTGCATGAGTGCGCGGATAATGGCAATGCGCTGTTGCTCGCCATAGCTGCATGTTCTTGCCAATTGGTTTAATTTATTTTCAATTCCAAGCCTTTGCGTCATTTCAGTGATTTTTTCAGCAGGATAATATGGATCCAGGATTCTTTTTATCTCAATATTTTCGCGTACTGTTTGATCTTCAAACAATCTGAGGTCCTGGAAAATAATGCTCATTTTATTCTTCCGGAAAGAAGAAAAATCTTCAACAGAAAGTTTTTTAATGTCAGTATTACCGTAATAAACGGCACCCGAATAATCTTTTCTCAGACCATAAATAAAATGCATCAGGGAAGTTTTGCCGCTGCCCGAAGGTGCTACTATGTGCAAATGTTCGCCCTTATTTATGCTGACATCCTGCTCCCATATTTGCGACGCGTTTCTTTTTTCTTTCTCAATATAATCGGGCGTTACTTTTCGCAGTTGTATCTGCATTTCCTGTTTTTTATGAACAAAATATTATTTCACATTCACCGTGTCATGAGGCGGTGGCACTAATAAAGAATCGAGCCTTTGTGTACTTTGTTCCTTTCGTGCTTCTCCGAGGTTATACATTTGATTGAAATAATTGTTTAATTGCCTGAGGCTGTTCGAGTCTTTATTGATCAGGTTTATTTCAGTATGAAAGACAAAACCGTTGTCTTTAGATTCGCCACCTGCAGAAATAATATTATCCCATGTTTTCAAACTCTGATCCAACATGGCTTTGCGGTCATCATTATCAGAATGAATCGTTGAAAACTGGGTAAGTATTTTATTAATGTCCAGGAAAAATCCAACCGGATGACCGGAAATCTTATCATCAAAACTGTATTTATTGTTACTGTTTCCACTCAGGTATTGACTTGCAAAAGCATTTGTATTTGCAAGAGCAAATATTTTGTCATTCATCACATATTTTACCAGTGAATCTTTTCCCATTTCCGCGGATGTTTTTTTTACTGCATTTACAATTTTTTGAAGGCTTGCTTTATCACCAATGCCAACAGAAAAGATATAATTAAAAGGAAAAAGAGTTCCAAAATCGTGACTGTTAAATCCTGAAGAATCATGGCTGATTTTAAAGTCTGTAATAGCAAACAATCCTTCACCATTTGAAGATTTAGAAAAATCATCGAGGGTGAAGCCCATTTGCTGAGCATATGTATTTACAATACCATCTGCGCCGGTTAGTTTGATCATTTCCGTAATTCCTTCAGGCTTAAAATTAAAAGCGAGTAAACCAAAAACATTTTGGGATGGAATATTTTTCACCATATTCATGTTGATGGATTTGCCCATGTATTTATTTACAATGTCTGAAAGTTCTTTACTCACGTACATTTTCTGTTCAACATTGATTTTTCCTTTGTCAAAATTTACAATGTAGGTGCTGATATTATCTTTGGTAAATGCATCTATTTTCAACATACCAAGCATACCCATTGCAGGCGAGCTTTTAATGATGGCTTCCGTATTTTGCCATACAACTATATCTCCGTCTGATTTTAAAAGAGAACCAAATTTGTCATTTTTTGCAAGTGAACTATCAGATTTTAAGGAGAACAAATTTTTACAAATTGCAGAAAGATCAGCACTGTTATTTTCCGGCATATTATTTCCCGCACTGGTAGAATCATTCCATTTATAAATAGCTGCAGAAGGAGGATTGGCGCTCATCACATAGACAAAACGATCTCCTTTCCACCCCACTACATTTTTATCTTTTAGTGTCAATAGATTTACGTCACCCTCTTTCCTTACGTTTTGAGATGGATCAAAATTCTTATTGAATTGCTCGAAATCTTTTTCACTTTTTAATTTTCCTTCAGTGGCAATGTAATGGGCAGTCCCTGCACTTGCCACAAAAAATATCAATGGATCATCAAAATCGATCCCACTGGCAGATGGATTGTCGAGCAACTTTCTTTTCCATGGATTTGCAGCAGAATCGTCATACATTTTTTTGTACCAGCCGGCCTGTTTTATTTCATCCCACGACAATTTTTTATCGAGAGATTTCATATTTAGCTGTGCCACAAAAAGTGCATCAGAAGGGATCATCTTTCCCGCTTCATTATTTTTTCCGCAGGAAGAAAATAAAATGATCAGCGCAGTTAATGCAAAACAGATTTTAAGAAAAGGTTTCATAAAAAAGATTTAAATGAATGAATATTTCAAAATAACGAACTTTAAAAGTAAGTGTATTTATTTTATTATGTAAACTCAATTTCATTAAAAACACTTATCACAAAGGTGAAAATTTATACTCTATTAGATATAAAATTATTAATTGAACCTTAAATCTGATTCTTAATATTTACAAACATCTTATTGTTTCTCCTCTTTAATTATATTCGGGATGACTGCTTGTAATTCTTCTTTATCAGGTAAATACTATTGATATTTACTTACAAAAAGTTTTGAGGAGATATTATGCATTGCGTTCTTTATCAATATATCATCTCTTTCCTAGTTGCGCTCCAGTTTTCAATTAAGGTTTGTTGCAGGTAAAACGACCGTTCTAATGTATCCTCAATTTTAATTAATTCTACCCAATGCGTCCAACTCAATTGGTGCGCAAATTCTGCACTAATTGGAAAAATCAGATAAAACGTCTCATCCTTTTTATATTGCTCAAGCTAAAACCTTTGCCATGAGTCAAGGCAAGATCATGTGATAGAATAAGAATTGTGCTTATTTATGCTTTTACTGAAAATTCATCTGATCGGATAACCATTAATATCCAATGCCGGCATAGGCTTGCCATCTTTTGGAATGTAAAATTTATGTCTTTCAATAATGATATGATTGTCATAAATTTCAAAAACAAAAAGTCCTGCGTGCATAAAGTTTGCTTTATCCAGCATGAGATATGTTTCGGGGATCTTCTTCAGTTCAAAAAGAAATGCGCCATCAGCTTCATAAAATTTTATAGAATACTTTCTCTTTGCCGCATCGGGCAATGAGATGATTATATTGTTATCTTTTCCCGTGTAAACATGATTGGAGGGAATAAACATATTACGCTCGAAACCAGCACCTTCTTTTGCTGTCACTACAGGCTTTTCTATTTCAGGAATCTGCTGAAGAGTATCTATTCCGGGCTTATGTGAATTGGAAAAAATATAAGAACCACCCTCAAAAGAAATAAACAACCGGTAATATTGGTTAGAAGGAATAAATTCTTTTGGGTCGGTAAATCCATTAATCCCGGGTCCCACATTCAACACGCTGCCGATCGTTGTAAAATTTTTAAGACTGTCTCCCGAACGCTGAATACTGATGTTTGCCACATTGGTAAAAGGATTATTCCACGAAATCAAAACATTTTTACTCAGTTGGGTTACCGTTATTTTTGGCAGGGTATCCTGCGCAAATGATATCTTTTGAAATAAAAAGAATAAAAATATTAAAATTAAAAATTTGTACATGACGAATGAGCGAAGCTATTAGTTTTTCAGAATTGCAAATATAAATCTCTTGTTAAAGAAATAAAAGAGCACGTTGAATTTTTCGCCTTCATCCTTCAGACTTTAGCTTTTAGCCTTAAGCTTTCCGCCTTCGGTATTGCGCTTCTTTTATTTACATTTGACTTTATTAAATCAAAACATGACGTATAATTATCTTCCGCTCGATAAAAGCACTCTTACTTTTCAGCAGGTAAAAAATTTATTAAAATATAAACAATTAGTGTCCATTACTTATGCGGCTCATGAAGCGATTTTGAAATGCCGTGAGTACCTGGATCAAAAAATAAATTCTTCTGACGAACTTTTTTACGGCATCAACACTGGTTTTGGTTTTTTGCAAAATGTAAAAATTGAGAAAGCACAATTAGAAACACTGCAACAAAATTTACTGCTTTCACATGCCTGTGGATTAGGGGAAGAAGTGCCGGAAGAAATTGTAAAACTAATGATGATGCTCAAAATAAAGTCGTTGAGCTATGGTTATTCAGGAATTGGAATTGAAGTAGTGAAACGACTGATGGATATGTATAATAATGAGGTGCTTCCCGTTATTTATACTCATGGTTCGCTCGGGGCTTCCGGTGATCTGGCGCCACTTTCACACATGAGCCTGCCATTAATTGGCAAAGGAGAAGTAAGAATAAATGGAGAGAAAATGCCTGCGGAGAATGTCCTGAAAAAATTTGAGTGGCAACCAATTGAATTACAAAGTAAAGAAGGGTTGGCACTGATTAACGGGACACAATTTATGAGCGCGTATGGATTGTTTAATTTGATTCATTCTGAACGATTATTAAATTGGGCCAATCTAATTGCTGCCATTTCTTTTGATGCTTTTGATTGCAATCCTGATTGTTTGTATGATCGCTTGCACGCTGTTCGTCCTCATCCGGGACAAACTTTTGCAGCAGATCAAATCAGAAATATTTTAGAAGGCAGTGAAATGATTGCACAGAAAAAAATGCAGGTTCAGGATCCGTATTCTTTCCGCTGCATTCCGCAGGTGCATGGCGCATCAAAGGATACCTTTGATTTTGTTTTAAAAACTTTTTTAACGGAAATCAACTCTGTTACCGACAATCCAATTATTTTTCCGGACGAAGATCGCATTGTAAGTGGTGGAAATTTTCATGGACAGCCGCTTGCTTTTGCGCTCGATTATTTATCCATCGCCATGAGTGAAATTGCCAATATTTCTGAAAGAAGAACTTACCAGCTGTTGAGCGGTCAAAGAAATCTGCCCTTGTTTTTGGTAAAAAATTCAGGTCTTAATTCCGGTTTAATGATTCCTCAATATACTGCTGCAGGGATTGTAAGTGAGAACAAACAATTGTGCACGCCAGCTTCTGTCGATTCCATTTCTTCATCCAACAACCAGGAAGATCATGTAAGTATGGGAGCCAATGCCGCAACGAAATGTTATCGTGTGATTCAAAATGTAGAAAAGATTTTGGCGATAGAATTATTAACGGCAATTCAGGCTTTGGAATTTCGCAGACCATTAAAATCTTCTCCTGAAATAGAAAAGATTGTAAAAGAATTCAGAAAGAAAATTTCTTTCAATGAAAG
>DATILZ010000099.1:0-1733 GCA_035475995.1 Hanamia sp.
TTTCTGGTTTTGGTGGCGCTGTATTTTTTGCTGTTTCTGATTCTTTCTTTTCCTGTAGTTTCTTAAGATTTTTCTTTTTTATTTCTTTTTTTGTTGTATCAATTTTGGCTTCCTCCTTCTTTTTTACAAATAAAGAATCAAACATATCAGAACGATAAGGCTGTTCAATTTTTTGTAAAGGCATGCGATACATCTTTTCATTTTCGGCGCCATAAGGATAAGAAGGACGTGTTCGGTCGGAAACGAAATAAATATATTTTCCATCTGGTGACCAGAAAGGATTCGATTCAGTAACGCCTGTGTTGGTAATATTAAAAATCTGCTTATCTGCAATTCGATATAGAAAAATATCCTGCTCAAAATTTCGATGAGCAGTGTACATAACATATTTATCATCAGGTGAAAAATAAGGCATTGAATTTTCCAATCCCCAAATTTCATCAGTTACAATTGGAGATGATTTCATCGATTTCAAATCCAGAATGCGTACTTCATTTGATCCGCATAAATACGCTGCTTTTGATTTATTGCTGTTAAAAGTCAGGCTGCGACTGTTTTTCGCTTCATTAGTGATTTGCGTTTCTTCATTGTCTGATTCAACATCTTTTGTAAAAAGATTTTCAAAACCTTTAAAAGTCTGTCCGTATAATAAGGTCTTATTGTCTTTCAACCAAAACACTTCTTTTACTCTTTCCTGAGGTAATGTTTTTATTTGACGAATAAATTTTCCTTTACTATCTGATACAAATAATTTTCCGCGCGAAACAAAAGCGAGCTTTTTCCCGTCGCCTGATAAATCAAAATTGGTAATATTTCCGCTCACATCCATATTTTGAAATGCAGATAAAGTATTGTTTTTATAAACCTGCAAAGGAATTTTTTCAGTCTGTTTTGAATTAACGTTATAAGAGTATAATTGAAAATCCTTTTCAAATACTACCTTGTCTCCTGCAGCATCTACAAAGGGATTGAAGATGGAAGTTTCAAAATTGGTAAGCTGCGTTTTCTTACCATTTACAAATGTGTATAAATTATATTGCCCGTTTGCTTCATCAGAAACAAAATAAATATTTCCGTTTTTATCAACGCTTGCCCACATGTCTTTTCCCTTCCAATCCGTGTATTGTTTATATTTTTTTGTAGCAGGATTATAGGATTGAATATCCGGATTGAATGGGCCTTTATATCCAAGACGATTTGCAAAAAATGAACTTTCAAACGTATCATCAAAAAATATTTCTCCTGTTACCGGATCTTCAAAAGCATTGTGTGTATAATCAAAATTATCATTGCTGAAAACGCGCGAAGGGGTGCCACCATTGATATTCATTTTATAAGTTGACATCCGGTCGTAGCGGTTAGAAGTAAAATAAATATACTTACTATCCCACGACCATGATTCCACATTATCATTTCCTGAATGAAAAGTGAGGCGTTTTATATCACCCCCATTTAACGGCATCAGGTAAATATCGTAATTGCCAAATTGTGAATTACTAAATGCAAGCCATTTTCCATCTGGTGAAACACGAGGATTGGTAGCGATTCCCTGCATCGCAGTTATCCTCATTGAAGTACCACCACCATCAGCGGCTTTCCAAAGATCGCCATTATAACTGTAGATGAGCGTTTGTCCGTCAGGAGTAAGAGTTGGATAAGAGGCAAAATACGGATTTGCATTTTGTGCTGCAACAAATTTCTGCAAACAAATAATTGCAAGCAGCAACAATAAA
>DATILZ010000100.1:0-1555 GCA_035475995.1 Hanamia sp.
CCCGCGCAATTCGTTGCAAAACGCCCATGATCCTGATTCCTTGTGTATTTCCTGAAGCATCAATATAACTCCAAGGCTTAAAAATCAGAGTATTATTATCCCATTTTACAAAAGGCATCCAATTGAGAAAAATGCCAATTAAAAAAATGAGCAAAGTTCTTTTGATCACTTTTTTCCAGAATACGGAAGCACCGCCTGCCTGCAAACGCGGCATTACAAACGCCATTGCATTTCCAACAGCAAAAAGGAAAAATGGGAAAACCAAATCGGTAGGAGTAACGCCATTCCAATCAGCATGTTCCAAGGGGGCATAAATATTCGACCAGCTTCCAGGATTATTTACAAGGATCATCAGGCAGACAGTAGCGCCACGAAAAACATCGAGGGAATAAAAACGCTCTTTAATTAAATTTGATTTCTGCATAAGCAATTGGAACTTAAATTTTTACACTATTTTTTGGCAGACGAATATAATCATTGTTTTGAGCTGAAATGCAACAACTTTTTTCATTAAAAATTTTAAGGATAATTTAAAAATCATTCATTTTCTGCCGCTGATATTTTATCAGTCACGTGAGATGATTTATAGTACCAGCTTTCAAAACAAATCAATGATGGCAAAAAATCGCCTGCTTCTTGTGTGAATGAACTTGCGTTACTAGAAGTTTTGGTAAACAACTTAGCTGTTTCTCTTTTTATTGTCTAAATTTAGTTTCTTTCCAATAAATTATTTCTAAAAGAAATTCCAGATGAGCTTCAAAAACAAAACAGTTTTTATAACCGGCGCTTCGCGTGGTATTGGCAAGGCAATAGCGCTGCGGCTTGCAAAAGAAGGGGCTAATATTGTAGTAGCGGCAAAATCAATTGAAGAAAATCCAAAACTTGGTGGAACTATCTATAGCGCAGCCAATGAAATAGAAAAAGCAGGTGGAAAAGCGTTAGCGGTTCAATGTGACATTCGTTTTGAAGATCAAATAAATAATGCAGTTGTAAAAGCTGTTGAAACTTTCGGAGGAATTGATATTCTAATAAATAATGCTTCAGCAATTTCATTAACACCAGCAGAACAAACAGAGCAAAAGGCTTTTGATCTGATGTTTGATATCAATGTAAAAGGAACTTTTTTTGTAAGCAAAGCCTGCATTCCTTTATTAAAAAATGGAAACAATGCTCACATTTTAAATCTTTCTCCACCAGTTAATCTGCGTCAAAAATGGTTGACAAAACATGTAGCTTATACAATGAGCAAATACAATATGACTATGATTGCTTTAGGTTTAGCCGGTGAATTAAAAGAATATAATATTGCTGCAAATACTTTGTGGCCAAGAACAACAATCGCCACTGCCGCAGTAAGAAATCTACTGGGTGGAGAAACGTTGATTAATATGAGCCGAACTCCTGAGATCATTGCAGATTGCGCATTCTACATTTTGCAAAGGCCTTCTTCACAATGCACCGGCAATTCTTTTATTGATGAAGAAGTATTAGCGGATGAAGGAATTACTGATTTGGGAAAATATGCTGTGAAACCTGGTGGTAAACTTTATACAGA
>DATILZ010000101.1:0-3894 GCA_035475995.1 Hanamia sp.
GAGAAGGCCACAACCTCCAGGAGCACTCTATCGTGTTACTTCGCGGTGGAAGGGTAAAAGACTTACCTGGAGTACGTTACCACATTGTACGTGGCAGCCTTGATACTGCCGGTGTAAAAGACCGCAAACAAAGCCGCTCTAAATACGGAACTAAAAAAGAAAAAGCTAAAAAATAATTAACCGCAGCCGGATATTTTTTATCTGGCAAAAAATAAAAAAGAACAATGCGTAAAGCACAAGCAAAAAAACTTCCATTGGCTCCTGATCCTAAATTTCAGGATAAACTGGTAACCCGTTTTGTAAATAATTTAATGTGGGAAGGAAAAAAGAGTGGCGCATACACTATTTTTTATGATGCGCTTGACAAAGTTTCCAAAATTTCAGGAGATGATGGCTATGAAGTTTGGAAAAAAGCGTTGGCAAATGTAACTCCCGGAGTAGAAGTAAAAAGCCGCAGAATAGGTGGAGCTACTTTTCAGATTCCTTCAGAAGTACGTGCAGACCGGAAAATTTCATTAAGCATCAAATGGCTGATCAAATATAGCCGCGACAGAAATGGGCGCAGCATGTCAGAAAAATTAGCGAATGAAATCGTAGCCGCAAGCAAAGGTGAAGGTGCTGCTTACAAAAAGAAAGAAGATACGCACCGTATGGCTGATGCTAATAAAGCATTTGCACATTTTAGAATTTAATAAATTCAGTTTAAAATATTAAAAAATCCTTTCTGTTTCAGAAAGGGTTTTTTGTTTATGGATGAATTATAAATATCTGAAGAATTATAGAGTATTAAAGTTTTAAAAAAGTAAGTTAAGATTATCGCCTCAACTTGAAACTCAGGTTAATCTACGGCATAATCAAAAATTTTACTAAAGAAATCTCCATTTGAGTGCAGCGTTCTGCAATAAACTTTTGTCTTAAAAGTGAGCACTCAAAACCCAAATCCCCTGAATCGATAACCCATCTTTTTATTGGCCGGCTTATAAAAACTACATTTCAATGAGTTGATGCCAGCGGTTCACCTGTTTTTAGAGGCAAAGCCATTCAGCAATTCGTCCTGGAAGTGAACCTGCATTTTAAACAAGTGTGTCCTCATTTTTATAATAAGCCCGTCAACTCCCACTGCTTAAAAGAAGAAGCCTCATGGCTCTGTAACCACCAGGTAATGGATAATGATTTTATTAAAAATGGCAGAGAAATGGAAAAAGAAAGGATTCAAATAATCAGCTCTCAATCAGAGCAATATCAGTCAAACAAATTTCCTGAAAATAAAACTGTGGAGCAGGATGTATGTGGTTCAGCCCAGAGCCGGGATACAAAATTATAACAGAAGGATTAAAATAAGAAGTAAAAACTAAAGGATAAAAACAACGGAGGATATTGCGGGTATCCCCTGTTTAGCTAAAAAAGCGTAACCATTCTGACATGGTATTTTATTTTTTAACCCTAAAGCATAAATATATGAAAGAAAAATATCTGCGGCGGCAGTATTACTTAAAAGAATTGTCAAAAGTATTTTTCCTGATCAAATTGACTATTCTATTCCTCCTTCTTGGAATTTTTCAGACAAATGCGCACATAAAAGGAGAGTCTGATATTTCCCCAAATACCAATCCCCTGAAAATTAAAAATGAAATTGAGAAAATTGAAAAAACAGGTTTTTACCGTTCTCTTTATAAAAGAGATGACGCTGCTTTAAACAGCCAGCTAGAAATAAAGACAGAAAAGTATTCCATTTCGCAAGTAATGGAAACTTTATTGAAGAATACCGGCTTAAAGTATAAGTTTTTACCGGATAATCTGGCAGTAATTGAATCATCATCAATCGTAGATCCGGAGGATATTGTTATTACAGGTAAAGTAACCGGAGCAGGAGGAATTCCATTGGCCGGTGCCACGATCAATGTAAAGAACAGTACTTTTAGTGTGGCTTCCAGTTCCAATGGAACTTATTCAATCAGTGCTCCTTCAGATGCAATTCTTGTTGTTTCATATGTAGGCTATCAAACGGCCGAAATTAATGTAAATAGCCGAACTACAATTAATATCAGCCTGCAGCCAACAAGTACTGCCCTCAGTGATATTGTGGTGATTGGATACCAGTCAGTAAAAAGAAAAGATCTTACCGGCTCTACCGGAATTGTAAATATGACGGATGCAAATAAAATCACTTCCGGATCCGTGGCAGAATCCTTACAGGGATTGGTTCCCGGCGTTACAGTACGTAATGGCGGCGCTCCCGGGCAAAATGCCACCATTGAGATACGTGGCGTTGGAAATTTTGGCAATTCAAATCCTTTATATGTAATAGACGGGATGCTGGCAGATGCAAATACTACCGTAAATACAGATGATATCGCTTCAGTTCAGGTTTTAAAAGACGCTTCAGCAGCAGCCATTTATGGTTCACGTGCCGGAAATGGAGTAATTATTATTACAACAAAAAAAGGAAAAGAAGGACCGGCAAAATTTACTTTTTCTGCCAAATATGGTGCACAGCAAATTCCTAAAAAATGGAACGTAATGGATGCTCCCAATTATTTAAAAACTGTAAACACAGCCTATCAGAATTCCGGAGTAAATCTTCCGGCAGGAGTGGCGAGCCAGTTAGCAAACAATACCATTAATACAAACTGGCAGGATGAAGTGTTTAGAACCGGCAACGACCAGGATTATAATCTAAACATCGCCGGCGGTTCTGCTACAAGCAGTTATCTCATTTCAGGCAGCTATTATGATAATAAAGGTCCGGTGATCGGAAATGATTTTCAAAGAACAAGCCTGCGCATTAATACGGAAGCGAAAAAAGGAATTCTTACTATTGGAGAAAATATGATGTTGAGCAATACGAACGGAAACAATCCGGGTGGAGGAATAAACGTATTTTATGAATCTGCGAGTATGCTTCCAACTATTGCCGTACAGGGCGATCAATATAAAACCATTCAATACAATCCTGCAGGATGGGGAATGGGAACTACAGATAATCCAACTTATGCGGCTAATTACGTAGCTGTAAATTCATTGGATAAAGTCAATTATAACTTTGCAAAAATTGTGGGCAATGCCTATGCAGAACTGAAGTTTACCAATTGGTTGAGTTACCGTTTCAATGCCGGAGTGGAAGCAAGTTTTGATTATACCAAAGAGGTTCGCGATACGGGAATATGGAGATATACTAATCAGCCTCCATCTACCGGTATAAATGAAGACAGAGAACGATTCACCAATTTACTCCTGGAACATACGCTCAATTTTAATAAAGATTTCGGATTGCATAATATCAACGGCGTAATTGGTTTTTCACGCACAGAGCAAAAAAGAGACGTAACAAATGCAGGAAGAACTGTTTTGCAGGATGTGAATGGTCAATATTTTACTACAATTGGTTCAGCTTTAGGCAATCCTTCGGCAGATGGTGGCACGCCCTTATTCTGGCGGTCGCATGGATATTTAGGAAGAATAAATTATACTTATAATGACAAGTATCTGCTTACCTTGACCGGCAGGATTGACCAGGATTCCAGGTTTGGGCCGAACTATCGTACTGGTTATTTTCCTTCTGCAGCTGCAGCGTGGAGAATCAGCAAAGAAAAATTTTTCAAAGTAAACTGGATAAACGATTTAAAAATACGTGCTTCTTATGGAAAATTAGGCTTCAGCGATGTACTTGGTTCATGGGATTATATTGGACTGCTCAATAACAATCCGCGCGCTGTATATGGAGCAAGCCAGACGCCACTTGTGGGTGAATACCAGGCGCAGATAGCAAATCCGGATTTGCATTGGGAAACAAGGATTCAAAAAAATATCGGTTTCGATGCTACTTTATTAGACAACCATATTTCAATAAGTGCTGATGTTTACAATTCATTATCAAAAGACGTTTTGGTACAA
>DATILZ010000102.1:0-5769 GCA_035475995.1 Hanamia sp.
TTCAGCCGTATTTTGTAAGCAATATTGATGGGTCCGATCTTGCAGAAGTCTTGAAAAAAATCACGCCGGATGAAACCCTTTTTCTGATCGCTTCAAAAACATTCACAACACAGGAAACCATGACCAATGCTCATTCTGCAAGAGATTGGTTCATGGAAAGCGCCAAAGATGAAAAAGCGGTTGCAAAACATTTTGTAGCGTTGAGCACCAACGAAAAAGGCGTGGAAGAGTTTGGAATTGATAAAGAAAATATGTTTGTTTTCTGGGATTGGGTTGGTGGCCGTTACAGTCTTTGGAGTGCCATTGGCTTATCCATTGCATTAACCATTGGCTACGATAATTTTGAAGAATTATTAAAAGGCGCTTACGAAACGGATAAACATTTCCGCGAAAAAGCTTTTGAAAAAAATATTCCGGTCTTGATGGCGCTTATCAGCCTTTGGTACATTAATTTCTTTGGCGCACAAACAGAAGCAATTCTTCCTTATGACCAGTACATGCATCGTTTTCCGGCATATTTTCAACAGGGGAATATGGAAAGTAACGGAAAACATGTAGATAGAAATGGCAAAAGAGTAACGTATCATACCGGTCCGGTTATCTGGGGCGAACCGGGAACCAATGGTCAGCACGCATTTTATCAATTGATTCACCAGGGCACGCTTTTGATCCCGTCAGATTTTATTGCACCGGCTTTCAGCCATAATCCAATGGGTGATCATCATAAAATTTTATTGTCCAATTTTTTTGCTCAGACAGAAGCACTGATGAATGGCAAAACAAAGCAGGAATTAAAGGCTGAAGGAGTTCCTGAAAAATTAATTCCTTTTAAAGAGTTTGATGGCAATAAGCCAACAAATTCATTTTTGATTACCAAAATAACACCGTTTACTTTAGGCGAACTGATTGCATTGTATGAACATAAAATATTTGTTCAGGGAGTTATTTGGAATATTTACAGCTTCGATCAATGGGGGGTGGAATTGGGTAAAAAGCTCGCAAAAAATATTCTGCCGGAATTGGAAAATTATGAAAAGGTTACTTCGCATGATTCGTCAACAAATGGATTGATCAATGCGTATAAAAAATTGGTGAATGAATAATTATTGAATGATTCTATTATTGAATTATTACGTTTCCATTAAACGACAATATGACCTGCAAACTTTTTTTGAAGAACCCGATTACTTAAAAGTTTCTTCAATCGCAAAACATGCCGGCCTTAATCCGGATTTGGTAAGGCAATACAGCTCTGGAGTAAAACATCCTTCAGCAGAACAGGCGAAAAAAATTGAACTAACAATTCATAAATTAGCAGACAGTTTCTTTGTTTGCTTAAAACTGCTTTTTTAGTTTTTGATAAAAACAGAAATCTGTCATATTTATTGATTTACCAGGTTCAAAAATTCGTGAAAAATTTCAATAGTCATAGTTGAAAAAAAATCCCTGCAACTTGCAGGGATTTTTTAAAAATATTATTTTAGAAATATAATTTACCATTTATCTACTTCTTCATGCTGGATGGGATTCGAAGGTTCATCTGGTGTTTGAGTTTCTGGTTTTTCGGTATTGGCAACGGTTTCAGTGGATGCTTTTGTTGCTTCTGCACTTTCGTCCGGATGTTGCTGCTCCGGTTCCTGCTCACGTTTTTGTTCAGCTTCAGACTTTTTTTCGGGATAATTATTCCCTTCGTAATTCTCTGAATTCTCATGATTGAAAGCATCGAAATCAAAATCAGGCATAAGGTCAGTTTTTACATAATCTATTGCCTCTGTCATTCCTTTTAAAAATTTATTAAAATCTTCTTTATACAGAAAAATTTTATGACGGTCATATCCGTCTTCATTAAATTTTTTCCTGCTTTCAGTGATGGTTAAATAATAATCATTACCACGTGTTTCCCTTACGTCGAAGAAATAAGTCCGGCGCTTTCCTGCTCTTATGCGCTGACTGTAAACACTTTCCATCTTTTTATCATTATTTTCGTACGCCACTTTTTAATTTTTTTTATTGATTTAAAATAACTTTTTAGGAGAGACAAAGATAAAATTGTTTTTCAATTGACAAAATAATTACGGCGGTCTCTTACTTTATAGTTTTTAGTTCGGAGTTCGTCATTATCATTGCTAATTGGTAATTTGTATTTCTTAATTTTCAATTTTTAATTCCGAATGCCTCTCCTGCTCCTGTTGATGACGATACATTTCGGCATACAATCCATTTTTTTCCAGTAAAGATTGATGCGTGCCTTCTTCAGCAATAGCGCCATCTTCGAGCAAAATTATTTTATCAAAACTAAATAAAGAAAAAATACGGTGGGTAATAATTACGGCTGTTTTTTTGTGAAGATATTCATACAAATGTGCAATAATTTCATTTTCTGTTTTTGCATCGACAGCGCTGAGGCAATCGTCAAAAACGGTGATCTCATGATCTTTGATCAATGCCCTCGCTATAGAGATTCTTTGCTTTTGTCCCCCGCTGAGCGTAACACCGCGCTCCCCTATTAATGTATCATATCTTTCCGGAAACGATTCAATTTCCATATGTACCACTGCATTTTTTGCTGCAGCCATTACTTTCTCTTTTGCAGGTTTTTTCAGAGCAAACCCAATATTATTTTTCACGGAATCGCTGAATAAAAATACATCCTGTGGCACATAGCTTATTTGCGAACGCAAGGTTTTCAGATCAATGTCCTTAATATTTAAACCATCATAAAAAATATTTCCACTCTGCGGATCATACATTCGCAGCATCAATTGAGCAATCGTAGATTTGCCTGATCCGGTTTTTCCGATGATCGCCACTTTTTCGCCTTTGTGGATATTGAGTGAAAAGTTTTTGATGGCATGGATTCCGGTATGAGGATAAATAAAATCTACATTCTGAAATTTTATATTTCCCTTCAAATGGATTTCTCTGGCATTTTTTTCATTCTGAATTGTTGGTTTTGTATGCAAGAATTCATTGATGCGCCGTTGTGAGGTTGCCGCTCTTTGGATCATGCTCGCTGTCCAGCCGATAGCACTGACAGGGAAAGTGAGTAACAACACGTACATGATAAATTCGCCAATCACACCAACGCTGATACTCCCGTTGATCACATAAATGCCGCCGATCATAATCGTTAATAAAGTACTCAATCCAATCATCAAACCCATAGAAGGGAAATAAATTGCTTCGGTTTTTGCAAGGGAAATAGAATTGGTTCTATAATCTTCGCTGTTTTTATCAAAAAAACCAAGCATCGCTTTTTCCTGCACAAATGATTTTATCACACGGATCCCCGAATAAGATTCCTGCGCATTGGTGGTAAGATCTGAAAGCAAAGCCTGTATTTTATCGGCTTTACGGTTAATAATGGTATTTACATAATAGATGGTAAAAGCCAATATTGGCAACGGTGCCAGCACATACAAAGTCAGCTCTTTATTTTCATTCAACATATAAGTAACTGAAAAACCGATGGTGGCTGCAAGGTTAATCAAATACATTACGGCTGGCCCGACATACATTCTTACACGGCTTACATCTTCAGAAATCCGGCTCATCAGATCACCGGTGTTGTGTGTTTTATAAAACTGTGTGTCTAATTGCTGGTAATGTTCAAAGATTTCATTCTTTTGCTCAAATTCAATATGCCGGCTCATCACGATAATGGTTTGGCGCATCAAAAACATGAATGCGCCGCTGATCAGTGCGAGAACCAGAAGTACAATTCCCGAATAAAGAATCTTTGTTTTATAAGATGCATTATCACTCTGTAACTGATTTAGAAAAACAGTTACCAGGGGATCGTAGTGAGTGGCCGCTTTTGAAACCGGGTGTGGTTTATTTTGATTCAAACTGATCTCAACGGTATTCAAAACATATTTAGTAACCTGCGGCGACAATATTCTAAAATAATTGGAAAGAACGATAAAAACCATTCCTAAAAAAAACAACCATTTGTATTTCCAGAAATATTTATTAAGAGATTTTAAGTGTTTCATTCATTATTTTTTTTACTGATTGGTTAAACCAATTATGGGCTGACACAGAAAACTCAAAGGTACTTTTCCTTCAACAAAAAAAGGCTGCTCTTTCGAACAACCCTTATATTCATTCAACAATCCAATTTATTTTACTTCTTCAAACTCAGCATCTGTTACATTATCGCCACCGGCATTTGATTGTGCATTTTCCTGCTGCTGCTGTCCATTTGCCTGTCCCTCGCCTTCCGGAGCACCTTGTCCCTGTGATGCTTTATACATTTCTTCACTTGCTGCGGTCCATGCATTATTTAATTCTGCAAGGGATGAATCCACAGCCCCTATGTCCTGAGTTTTATGCGCCTCTTTCAGTTTTTGCAAAGCTGTTTCAATCGGAGCTTTTTTATCAGCCGAAATTTTATCGCCATATTCTTTCAATTGTTTTTCAGTCTGGAAGATCAAACTATCAGCCTGATTCAATTTATCAATTTTTTCTCTTTCTGCCTTATCCGCTGCTTCATTAGCTTTCGCTTCATTCTTCATTTTTTCAATTTCTTCTTTGCTTAAGCCACTACCTGCTTCTATCCTGATATTGTGAGATTTTCCGGTTCCTTTATCTTTTGCAGAAACATTTAAAATACCGTTGGCATCTATATCAAAAGTTACTTCCACCTGAGGTACACCGCGTGGAGCCGGGGGAATTCCATCAAGATTGAAAGTTCCCAGGCTTTTATTTTGTGAAGCCATTGGCCGCTCGCCTTGCAGTACATGAATCTGAACGCCTGGCTGATTATCACTTGCTGTAGAGAAAACTTCGGTTTTCTTTGTTGGGATAGTTGTGTTGCTGTCAATTAATCTCGTCATCACGCCGCCCATAGTTTCGATACCCAAAGAAAGCGGGGTAACGTCAAGCAATAAAACATCTTTAACTTCTCCGGTTAGAACACCACCCTGGATCGCTGCGCCAATTGCAACCACTTCATCAGGATTTACACCTTTGTGTGGTTTTTTACCAAAGAAATTTTCTACAATTTCCTGCACTTTAGGAATACGGGTAGAACCACCAACAAGAATTACTTCGTTAATGTCATTTTTACTTAATCCTGCATCTTTTAATGCCGCTTCACATGGTTTTAAACAACGTGAAAAAAGATCATCTGCTAATTTTTCAAACTGAGCCCTTGTGAGTTTCTTCACTAAATGTTTTGGAACTCCATCTACCGCTGTAATATAAGGAAGATTGATCTCAGTTTCTGTAGAAGAAGATAATTCGATCTTTGCTTTTTCTGCAGCTTCTTTCAAACGCTGCCAGCTCATCGGGTCTTTATGAAGATCAATTCCTTCATCTTTTTTAAATTCTGCAGCAAGCCAATCCATGATCACTTTATCAAAATCATCACCTCCAAGGTGTGTGTCACCGTTGGTAGATTTTACTTCAAAAACTCCTTCTCCCAATTCAAGAATGGAAATATCAAATGTACCACCGCCTAAATCAAAAACAGCTACTTTCTGGTCAATGCTTTTTTTGTCAAGGCCGTATGCCAAAGCCGCTGCTGTAGGCTCATTAATGATGCGGCGCACTTTTAAACCTGCAATTTCGCCGGCTTCTTTTGTCGCTTGTCTTTGACTGTCATTAAAATAAGCCGGAACGGTAATAACTGCTTCTGATACCTCCTGGCCGAGATAATCTTCAGCAATTTTTTTCATTTTTTGAAGAATCATCGCAGAAATTTCCTGTGGAGTATATTGTCGTCCTTCTATATCGATACGAATCGTGTCATTATCACCCTTTACC
>DATILZ010000103.1:0-9329 GCA_035475995.1 Hanamia sp.
AATCCAATAGCCAGGATATAAAGGAAATTTCAATTGTTGATAAAATGGGAGCAGTAATCAGCAAACAGGCATTTGGTAAAAATATAAGAATGGTGAATTTGAATGTTTCAAACCTTAAACCGGATATTTATATCATAAGAATATTTAACGGCAAAGATTATACTTCTTTAAAGTTTATCAAAGAATAACAAATTACATCCGTTAAAAGAAGGCTGTCTCTTAGGATAGCCTTTTTTATTTCAGCAAACCAACAAATTTCCCCCATTTCTATTTAGGATTATCATAACGCAAAATATCCCGCTAAACCTAATATAAAAAGCTACAATGTAGTAACTTTGCAACCCTGTCATTTTGGCTCCGAAAGTTTTCTGCATCAAATTTGACAACTAACATTTAATCTTTTTTTAAAAACAACAATTATATATGGCCGGTTTTCTCTCAGTATTATTTGGTGGCAATAAAAGTGAAAAAGACGTAAAAAAAATAAGGCCACTTGTTGGTCAAATCAATTCTTTTTTTGACCAGTATCAATCCATTTCCAATGACGAACTACGCGGTAAGACGCAAATTTTCAGGGACCGTATAAAAGAATATCTCAAGGACATTGACAATCAGATTGAATCTAAAAAAGCGGAAGCGGAACAACTTGATTCGGCTGATATCGCCGGACGCGATGCAATTTACCGCCACATTGACGAGATGCGCAAAGACCGCGACAAAAAACTGGAAGAAGTTCTTCTGGAGATTTTGCCGGAAGCTTTCGCTGTGGTAAAAGAAACTGCCCGCAGATTTAAAGACAATGCCGAACTGGAATCTACCGCTACAGAACTGGATAAGGCTTTTGCCCAAACAAAAAAATACATTAGCATAAACGACGATAAAGCCATCTATAAAAACAAGTGGATGGCTGGTGGCACAGAAATTACCTGGAACATGGTTCATTATGATGTTCAGCTAATCGGCGGTATCGTTTTGCACCAGGGAAAAATTGCCGAAATGGCAACAGGGGAAGGAAAAACATTGGTTTCTACTTTACCAGCCTATCTCAATGCGCTTGCCGGCCACGGTGTTCACATCGTAACCGTAAATGATTATCTCGCCCGTCGTGATAGTGAATGGAACGGAACTTTGTTTGAATGGCTGGGGCTTACCGTTGATTGCATTGATAAACATCAGCCCAACAGCGAAGAGCGCAGAAAAGCTTATGGCAGCGATATTATTTACGGAACAAATAATGAATTCGGTTTTGATTATCTGCGTGATAATATGGTGCATACTCCCGAAGAGATGGTTCAGGGAAAGCATCATTTTGCCATGGTAGATGAGGTGGATAGCGTATTGATTGATGATGCAAGAACGCCATTAATTATTTCTGGTCCGATTCCACGTGGCGACCAGCAGGAATTTGACCAGTTAAAACCACGCGTTGAAAAAATAGTGGAAGCACAAAAGAAAGTAACCAATGCTTTTCTGATAGAAGCAAAGAAAAAAATAGCCGAAGGAAATGATGATCCAAAAGATGGTGGATTGGCCCTATACCGCTCTCATCGCGGTCTTCCTAAGAATAATGCATTGATAAAATACCTGAGTGAACCGGGAATGAAGGTGAAACTTCAGAAATCTGAAAACTATTACCTCGGCGAGCAGCAGAAGAACATGCACATCGTAGATGATGAGCTTTATTTTGTAATTGATGAAAAAAATAACCAGGTTCAACTGACTGATAAAGGAATTGCTTTAATAACAAAATCTGGTGAAGATCCTGACTTTTTTATCATGCCTGATATTGGCGTAAAACTGGCAGAAATTGAAAAAAGTGATTTAACCGCCGAGCAAAAATTAGAACAAAAAGAAAGCCTGCTAAACGATTATTCTATTAAAGCTGAAAGAATTCATACTGTTCAGCAATTATTAAAAGCCTATACGCTTTTCGAAAACGATGTGGAATACGTGGTAATTGACGGCCAGGTAAAAATCGTGGATGAGCAGACAGGCCGTATCATGGAGGGCCGCCGCTATTCTGACGGATTACACCAGGCGATAGAAGCAAAAGAAAATGTGAAGATTGAAAGTGCTACGCAAACCTATGCTACCATTACGTTACAGAATTATTTCAGAATGTATCACAAGCTTGCGGGTATGACCGGTACAGCCGAAACAGAAGCCGCAGAATTCTGGGATATTTATAAACTCGATGTGGTTTCTATTCCTACAAATGTTCCTGTTATCAGGGAAGATGTTCAGGATTTGGTTTTCAAAACGAAAAGAGAAAAATTCAAAGCCGTAATAGAAGAAGTTGAAAAAATGTCTTCAGAAGGAAGGCCGATCCTGGTTGGTACCACTTCTGTGGAAGTAAGTGAATTGCTAAGCAGAATGATGAAGCAAAAAGGAATTGCGCACAATGTACTGAATGCAAAACAACACGCCAAAGAAGCACAGGTTGTAGCGGAAGCCGGTTTGGCAGGAGCTGTTACCATTGCTACAAACATGGCTGGTCGTGGTACCGATATTAAACTGGGACCTGGTGTAAAAGAAGCAGGTGGTTTAGCGATTTTAGGAACAGAAAGACATGAAAGTCGTCGTGTGGACAGGCAGTTGCGCGGACGTGCAGGAAGGCAGGGGGATCCCGGTTCTTCTAAATTCTTTGTATCGCTTGAAGATGATTTGATGCGCATGTTTGGAAGCGAAAGAATTGCCTCGCTAATGGATAGAATGGGTTATAAAGAAGGGGAAGTAATTCAGCACAAAATGATTTCCAACAGTATTGAGCGTGCTCAGAAGAAAGTGGAAGAAAACAACTTCGGCATTCGTAAAAGATTGCTGGAATATGACGACGTGATGAATAAACAGCGTACCGTTATTTACGGAAAACGCAACCATGCTTTGTTCGGAGAAAGGCTTGCACTGGATCTGGATAATGCCTTTTATTCTGTTGCAGAAGGAATTATTAATTCATTCAAAGAAATCAATAATTACGAAGAATTTAAGCTTGCCGTGATTATGAATTTTGCAATGGATACAACGATTACAGCAGAAGAATTGGAGAAGGGAGATTTGAATGAATTGGCTAACAAATTATACTACGAGGCGAAAGACCATTACAATCATAAGAATCAATTGATGAATGAGCAAACGCTGCCGGTAATAAAAAATATCCGCAAAGAGCAGGGCGCTCATATCATCAATGTAGCTGTTCCGTTTACGGATGGTAAAAAAGCTATGCAGGCGATTGCCAACCTGGATAAAACGATTGCATCCAATGGTGCGGAACTCACCAATGCGCTGGAACGTAATATTACACTCGCTTTGATAGATGATGCATGGAAAGAGCATTTGCGCGCAATGGATGATTTGAGACAAAGTGTACAAACTGCCGGTTATGAACAAAAAGATCCGTTGGTAATTTATAAGATCGAAGCTTTTGGGGCCTTTAAGCAAATGGACGACCAGGTAAATAAAGATATCGTTAGTTTCCTTGCTCATTGCGGTATTCCGGCTGAGCAAAACCAGCCTACAAGAATCACTGAAGAAAGAAGAAGAAAAACCGACATGAGTAAAATGCGGCAGCGTAAAGAGGAATTTGCAGGTGCCGGAGCTGGTCCTGAATATCTTTCAGGCGAAAATGAGTACATCGATCCATCAGAAAATATAAAACAGGAACCGATTAGAGTTGGTCCAAAAGTAGGCCGGAATGATTTGTGTCCATGTGGTAGTGGAAAGAAATATAAGAATTGCCATGGAAGAGGTGAAGGGTAATTTTTGAAAAAGATTCTCAAAAAAGGTTGTGAGGCTAATAAAGCTTTCCAACCTTTTTTTATAAAAATGAAAACGGAAATGATGAGTATTTGTGTCTTTACTCAAAAATATTTTCACCGAAGCATTTTCAAAAGCTACATCATCTCTATCTTTTTATTCACCTTATTCATCCAACATTTTTCTTAAACGACGTATTTATCCCAAAAAATCTGCAACAGTCAACAAAAAAACCGATTCTTTGGTGGCAGCTATACTGTGAGGCACATTTCTATGCAAAGCAATTATTTCCCCTTTTCTTAATACAATAGAATTATCCTGCGTGTTAAAAGTAATTTCGCCATCCAGTACCTGCACACTCACAATTCCATTGGTAGTATGTTTTTCCATAACCGCATCTTCATGCAACGCAATTAGTACGATTCTCATACCATTTGTTTTATAAATCGTCATGGCGTTGCGGTCACTTTTTTTCCATGCCGGTTCATTTTTTATTTGCCTGATAAATTCAGGAACATTAACAGGCACAACCGGTGCATCCATCAGCCTGCCACCTTCAGGTCTTAATTCTGTTGATTCATTGTGTTTTGCTTCCATAAAAATCTGTTTACTTTTCAAATTAAATCATTGATTTAGCCGATCAAAGTCAAAGCCGATCCTTTGTGGGCAGCAATGTGATCACTTTTATCACTCTTTATTTCGTATTGCGGATCTTCATTGCTTGCATGATGAGTATGCCCTTTATAACCGAAATCACCGGTATGCACTTTGATTATTTTTCCGGCTACATGCCCGGCTTCCGAATTCCATTTTACATGATCACCTATTTTGAACCGCTGTTTCATGTGATTCTTTTTTTATGAAATTCTTTCCGCAAAAACTGCTCCTAATATCAGGGCAATTTTTAAATCATCAAAAAAATGAATTTTTAAATCATCTAATTTTTCCGGAAGACTTTCTTTCTTGTTACTTTTGTTCATAATGCAATTTCTTTATGCGGCATACACTTTGAGACAAAAAATAATCAAATTAAAAAAAAACAAAAAATGGAATCAATTGAACAATTAGGAATTAATACCGTTCGTGTTTTATCAGCAGATGCAGTACAGAAGGCGAATTCAGGGCATCCGGGCACTCCAATGGGACTGGCACCCGTGGGAGATGTACTGTGGACAAAAGTAATGAATTACAATCCACAGGATCCTGAATGGCCAAACCGCGACAGGTTTGTTTTATCAGCAGGACATGCATGTATGTTGCAATATTGCTTTTTATATCTTACCGGCTATGATGTTACTATGGATGATCTGAAAAACTTCCGTCAGCTTCACAGCCGTACCGCCGGCCATCCTGAATATGGATTATTACCGGGAATAGAAGTAACTACCGGCCCGCTCGGACAAGGTTTTGCGAATGGTGTAGGAATGGCAATCGGACAACAATATATGGCTTCAAGATATAACAAACCCGGCTTTGATATCTTTGATTATAAAATTTATGCAATTTGCAGTGATGGCGATATGATGGAAGGTGTAAGTGCAGAAGCAGCTTCTCTTGCCGGGCATCTCAAACTGGGCAATCTTATTTATTTGTATGATGATAATAAAATAACCATCGAAGGCGATACTTCTATCACATTTAATGAAGATGTAACCGAACGTTTCCAGGCTTATGGATGGCATGTGCAATCTGTAGCTGATGGTAACGATACCGAAGCAATTCATAGGGCGATTATCAATGCGCAAAATGAAACCAACCGCCCGTCATTAATTAAAGTGCGTACCCATATTGGTTTTGGAAGTCCTAATAAAGTGGATACTGCCGCCGCACATGGTTCCGCATTAGGAAAAGATGAAGTAAGGCTGGTAAAAGAAAATTTTGGATTTGATCCTGATAAAAGTTTTGTGGTTCCTGATGAGGTTTTGGATTACTATCGTGCGAAAGGAAGTGCAGGAGTAAAAAAAGAGCAGGATTGGAAAGATCTTTATGCAAAATATAAAGAAAAATATGCTTCAGAGGCCGCAGAATACGAATTATTCAGAGATGGAAATTTACCGGAAGGATGGAAAGATAATTTACCCGTTTTCAAACCAGACCCGAAAGGAATTGCTACGCGCAAAGCTTCCGGAAAAACATTAAATGCGATTGCTGATAAATTGCCTTTACTGATTGGCGGATCTGCAGATCTTTCTCCGTCAACTGATACAGAATTAGATGCCTTTAAATCTTTCTCTGATGAAAATCATGGCGGAAGAAATTTTCATTTTGGAATTCGCGAACATGCAATGGGAGCAATTTTGAACGGAATGGTGCTTACCAAAGGCATTACTCCGTTTGGCGCTACTTTTCTCATATTTTCCGATTATATGCGGCCGCCGATAAGATTGGCAGCGATTATGAAAATCAGGCCGGTGTTTTTATACACGCACGACAGCATTGGCCTTGGTGAAGATGGAACTACGCATCAGCCCGTTGAACAATTAATTGGTTTACGTTCTGTTCCAAATATGACGGTAATTCGTCCCGCTGATGCTAATGAGACTGTGCAGGCCTGGCGCGTAGCCCTGGAACATTCTGATGGGCCGGTTGCATTAGTACTTACACGTCAAAATATTCCAATCATTGACCAGGATAAATATGCAAAGGCAGCGAACCTGGAAAAAGGCGCTTACATTTTATCAGATTCTGAAAGTGAACCTCAGGTAATCCTGGTGGGAACCGGAAGCGAAGTTCACCTTTTGCTGGATGCGCAGGAAAAACTGAAACAGGAATCTATTCAGGCACGGGTAGTAAGCTTTCCATGCTGGGAAATTTTTGACCGGCAAAGCAAGGAATATAAGGAAAGTGTATTTCCAAAAAATATCCGCAAACGCCTTGCTGTAGAAGCTGGTTCGCCCATTGGCTGGTTGAAATATACAACAGACGACGGTGATGTGATTGGCATTACAAAATTCGGCGAGTCTGCGCCCGGAGATGAGGTGATGAAAGAATATGGTTTTACTGTAGAGAATGTTGTTGCGAGAGCGAAGGCGTTGTTGAAATAATTTTCTCAAAAGGTTTCCAACTTTTAAAAAGTCGGAAACCTTTTCGCTAAAAGACATTCATTTTTGAAAAAATAAAAATCCCGCATCATGAAAAAAATCCTCATCGCAATTGATTACAATCCTACAGCACAAAACATAGCTGAAACCGGTTATTCACTGGCAAAATCAATGAATGCGGAAGTTACGTTATTGCATGTGGTGGCCGATTACACTTATTATTCTTCGCTTGATTATTCGCCGATAATGGGTTTTGATAGTTTTAGCAATTTAGGAATGTTGCAAACAAATACAGTAAATGAATTGCAAAATGCCGCACAGGATTATCTTGGAAAAACAAAACAACATTTGGGCGATCCTTTGATTAAAACGATTGTAAAAGATGGTGATTCCGGCGATGCGATTATTGAAACTGCCAATGAAATAAATGCGGACGTAATTGTAATGGGAACGCACAGCAGGCGTGGTTTAGATAAAATTCTGATGGGAAGCGTAGCTGAAAAAGTATTGCGTCGCAGTTCGGTACCATTGTTTATTATTCCTGTCAAAAAAGAAGAATAAAAACAACTTAATATTGATTTTTTGGTAAGCATCAGATTGAAACCAAGAAGGTTTTTCAGGCTTTATCCCTTTAAGGACTTTCCACAAAAACCTTCTTGGTTTTCAAAAACTTTTTTTGAAAATTGATTTGAAAATTTAATCCAAAAAAGTGACTAAATTTAAAAGAAATACAAAGTCATTGTGCGCTTGTAGTGTTTTGAATTTTGAAAATAAATAAAATCAAAATGAACCGGGAAGAACCACTTTGGGAAGTTTTTATCCGCAGCAAACAAGGTCTGGAGCACAAACACGCCGGAAGCCTTCATGCTGCTGATGCACAAATGGCGATTGAAAACGCGCGGGATGTTTATACCCGAAGAATGGAAGGTGTCAGCATCTGGGTGGTAGAATCGAAATATATCCATGCTACGAATCCGGATGAATCGGGAAGCCTGTTCGATCCCGCAAATGATAAAATTTACCGCCATCCTACGTTTTATAATCTGCCAGACGAATTAAAATATATGTAGCGTTTATTTTATAAGAAAGAAAGATTCATGAGCAGCAAAGCAACAAATAATAAGGAAAGTGATTTAGTAAATTATACCCTTCAGCTAGCTGATAGTTCATTAATCATGGGCCACCGGCTGAGTGAATGGACCGGACATGGACCAATGCTTGAGCAGGATATTGCGATCTCAAATATTGCTTTGGATCTGATCGGGCAGGCACGCAATTTTTATCAATATGCAGCTGAAATAATTAATTCCGGTAAAGAGAATGAAAAAAACACAAGTGAAGATGATCTCGCTTATTTAAGAGACGTCCAGGAATTTAAAAATCTGCTTATTGCGGAGCTTCCAAATGGTGATTGGGCTAAAACAATTGGCAAAATATTTTTGTTCAGTACATGGCAGTTTTATTTTTATCAAAAACTAATTTATTCAGAAGACAAGCAGCTTGCTGCTATTGCCGAAAAATCTTTAAAAGAAGTAACGTATCATGTAAGATGGAGCAGCGAATGGGTAATAAGGCTGGGCGACGGGACAGAAGAAAGCAAAAAAAGAATGCAAAAAGCCATTGATGAATTGTGGCCCTATACTGGTGAAATGTTTATTCCTGCCACATTTGAGTCCAATCCGGAAAATGGTGTGTGCATTCCCGTTAGTAGTATTAAAAATGATTGGTTAGAAAAAGTAAAAACAGTTTTAGAAGAAGCCAAAATAGATTTTCCGGCTGAAAAAACATGGATGCAAAGCGGCGGAAAAGAGGGAATTCATACCGAACATTTAGGTTATATACTTGCAGAAATGCAGTTTTTGCAACGCGCTTATCCGGGATTGGAATGGTAAAGAAAATAACATGGAACACATTACTGAAAATATCACTAGTGAATCTTCAAATGAAGCAACTGTAAAAAAACTCTGGAAGATATTGAGCGGTGTAAATGATCCAGAAATACCTGTTTTGACAATCATGGATTTAGGAATTGTAAGAGAAATAAAAATTGAAGACGAAACAGTAGAAGTCTTCATCACACCCACTTACAGCGGTTGCCCTGCAATGGATTTTATCGGAATTAATATCCGGAAAGTTTTGACAGAAAATGGTTTTGACAGAATAAAAATTACGCACCAGCTTTCTCCGGCCTGGACAACAGACTGGATGACAGAAGAGGCAAAAGACAAATTAAGATCTTATGGAATAGCACCACCGGTTTCAAAGACTTTAGACAAGAATTATTTGCAAAATCTTCCAGTTCATTGTCCACATTGTAATTCAATGAATACAAAATTGATCAGTGAATTTGGTTCTACAGCATGTAAAGCGATTTATCAATGCAAAGACTGTGGCGAGCCTTTTGATTATTTTAAATGCCATTGATTTATTTCGGTTAATTTTAAATAAAAAATTATGGACTGGCGCTCACACATATCATCTGAACCTTCCATTATGTTTGGAAAACCTTGTATTAAGAATATAAGGATTCCTGTT
>DATILZ010000104.1:0-6176 GCA_035475995.1 Hanamia sp.
TAATTGCTGCAATAAAAAATAAAACGTGAACTGCTTTTTTCATAAAATAAAAATTGTTTTTTCAGGTAATACATAAATCCTGCCAAGGTTGAGGTAGGAAGTCTGAGGTATCAGGTATCAGGAATCAACAATAATTTAATAATTATGTTTACCTAAACTCTATCGCCTTCACTGGTTGTATTTTTTTTATCAATAAAGATGGAATGATGAGCATCAAAAAACAAATCATTAATGTTGCCAGATCAATCGCTGCAACCTGCCACCAGATTACATCTGCATGAGCTACTTTCATAAAATATGCCTCTTCATCCAATTTGATAAAACCAGTCATTTCCTGCAGATAACATATTCCTAAACCGAGCAATGTACCTGCTATAACTCCTGTAAAAGCAATGATGGTTGTGTTGTATAGAAAGATTTTCTGTATCGTAAGATTCTTTGCTCCTATTGCCTTTAAAATACCGACCATTGTTGTTCTTTCCAACACTAAAATGATCAGGCAGGTGATTAAATTTACAACTGCCACAACCATCATAATTACTAATAAAATACTTTTGATTCTTCCCTGCAGATTGAGCCAGTCAAATATGTTTGGATAAATTTCCTGGATCGTTTTGCTGTACCATCTTCCCGGCAACATTTCAGAATCGTATAAATAATTATTCACAGAGTCTGTTTGTTTATAATCTTTCAGAAAGATCTCGTAACCGCCAATTTCATCTGGTTTCCAGTCGTTGAGCCGTTGAATTAATTTGATGTCGCCGATGCAAAAATTATGATCATATTCATCAATACCGGTTTTAAATATTCCCGCAATTTTCAATTTCCGTGCCCGCTGGCTTCCATCGCTTTGAATAAATAAAATAATAACGCTGTCGCCAACGTTGGCTTCCAACTGATTAGCAGTATATGCAGAAATATCAATGTCCTTACTGTAGCTGCTATCCGTAAACGAAATCCATTTTCCCTTTTCTAAAAAAGAATTTAGCCGGTTGAAATCAAAACTACTGTCAACTCCTTTCATTAAAACACTTTCGATATCGTCTTTAAAGCGAATGATAGCCGACTTTGTAGCATATCGCGCTACATTTTTTACCTGCGGCATTCCTTTTAAAAAAAGTTCCAGCGTATCGTTTCTTTCTATAGGTGTTTCTTCGGCAATATTCGCCTGCGACATTACATTTTGTTGTACACGAATGTGTCCCCAGAAACTAAAAACTTTATTGCTGATTACATTTTGAAAACCATTCACAAAACTTAATGCGACAATCATCACAGCAACGCTTATCATTGTAGCCGTAATCGCCAGACCGATGATGAATCGTGAGAAAGTTTTTTGTTTGTTGAACGCGATTCTGCCGGCTATAAAAGATGAAACATTCAAAAGGACTATTTTTGATTTTTGTAAAACTAATTTTTTTTAAATCATTAAAAATGAAATCGCTAAAAGTTGTTTTTATTTTCGCCATATTTTTTACTTCGCAAAATTTATTTGCACAATCACCTGATAGTATTTATGTAAAAAATATTAAAACGGTAAGGTTGTTTAAATCAGGAAAGCAGCTTACTATTCCGGTGATCGCATTAAATAGCAATGACCTTCTGGAGCTGCATTTCGACGATTTGGATGCGGATGTAAAGTATTATTATTACACTTATCAGCTTTGCAATAGTGATTGGACTCCGGCAAATCTCGGCCAGTTTGATTACCTGAAAGGTTTTACCCAGACACGCATTACCAATTATCGTTTTTCAGCGGTTTCCCACGTTAGATATACACATTACCAGCTCGTATTGCCCGATCAAAGCATGTATCCGACAAGATCAGGAAATTATATTTTAAAAGTTTTTTTAAACGGCGATACTTCACAATTGGTTTTTACAAAAAGGCTGATGGTAGTGGATAATAAATCTACCATTGCTGCAAGAGTTACGCAGCCTTATGATCCTCAATTTATTCATACACATCAGAAACTTCAATTTACGGTAGATGTAAAGGCGCTCCAATCTTTCAATGCAGCACAACAGATAAAAGTAGTTGTTCTTCAAAATTATCGTTGGGATATTGCAATGACAAATTTGAAACCCACTTTTATCCGTGGTACTTCCCTTGAATATAATTCTGAAAATACAGCTGTTTTCCCCGCAGGAAAAGAATGGCGCTGGCTCGATCTGAGAGATTTTCATTTGCAAAGCGACCGCGTTTTAACCGCTGATTATAAGAAGAATTCTACCGATATTTTTTTACGACCAGATGCTTCATTGGCTGCACAAAAATACGTATATTACCAGGATCTTAACGGGATGTCAACGATAGAAGCCATCCGTGGAATCAACCCTTATTACGAAGGAGATTATGCTACGGTTTATTTTTCTTTTGTACCTCCTAACGGTGATTCATTCACGAATAAAGACATTTATCTTTTCGGTCAGTTAACCGATTATCAATTTACAGATAGTACCAAAATGGTTTTCAATGCAAAGGAAAAAAAATATGAAACACATCTTTTTATGAAACAGGGGTATTATGACTATACCTATATGGCGATCGATAAAAATAATCCCGCTGTTTATTCAGAAATGGATGGCAATTATTATGAAACGGAAAACCTTTACACGATTTTAGTTTATTACAGGCCTTTCATCGGACGTGCTGATGAACTGATTGGTGTCGCTACTTTTGATTCGAGAACTGATCAGCCGGGATTGGGTTATTAATTTGATAATTTGAAAATTCAAATCTGAATTATTTATTGCTTTACTATCTTTAGATGAATTTTGTAACCTTTTAAATTTAAAAATAATGAACAAATTTCTCAGTATTCCGGCAATTTTACTTATGGGCTTAATATCGTGCAATTCCGGTGGCAAAAATGAAACAGCTAAAACCGATTCAATGGCAAAGGCTGTTACAGCAGACACATCGCATGCTTCAATGAATATGGCAACCACATCTTCACTTCCTGAAGTACCTGCAAATGCTAAAGTGTTTTTTAAAAACTTGAAAAATGGAGAGACCGTTACTTCACCGGTAAAAGTAGTAATGGGAGCTTCAGGTATTGCTGTTGATTCTGCGGGAGCAGTAAAACCAAATTCCGGACATTTCCATATTATTATTGACGGTGCAGATTCAATTCCTTCAGGAGAAGTGATCGCAAAAGATAGTACACACATTCATTATGGAAATGCGCAGGAAGAAGCTACTCTTAATTTGCCAGCCGGAAAACACAAACTTACTTTGCAATTTGCTGATGGCGCGCATCGTTCTTATGGAAATAAATTGGCATCTACTGTTACAATAAACGTAAAAAAATAAATAGCAGAATTGAAAATTGATATTTTTCAATTCTCTCCCTATATTTGCGCCCCGGCAAGTCTTATACGGCCAGCTCCTACAGAACTCCCCCAGGATCGGAAGATAGCAAGGGTATGCGGTTGAGCGGTGCGATGTAAGTAACTTGCCGGTTTTTTATTTGTTGCAAATACAAATTATTTGCTTCTCTCCAAGAAAGATATTAAGTCAATAAACAATCAAATAATTCTGAATTCAATTCTTAATTCTTAATTCCAAATTAAACTAAAAATGCGCTGTCGTAATTAAACTTCAGCGCATCCGGCGGGTGTTTCCAAGGGTTTTTATTTTAATATTTTAATGTCTTTTTTTGCCTTCATTCATGATTTCATCCAGCGTCTTTAATTTTGTAGGATTCGAAATTTTTTTTATGTAAATGTCAAATTCTTTGTACATCGAAGGATTGGAACGAAGCAGCGCTTTTATATGAACTTTTTCTTTGTTAAAATCCTCCGGTAAATAGAGAGAATTACCATAAAATTTTCCATCAGAAGATGAAAAAGTAATTTCTGTGGAATCTAAAGGAAGGTACCTTCCGTTTGAAAGTTTGCCATCAATATTAATATAATTGTACGTGCCTTTTTTAAGGCTATCTGTATAAAGATGTACATAAATACTATCTATCTTTTGCGCTTTGACAAAAGAAATACTGAACAAGAAAAGGAAAAATAAAAAGGATTTCAATGCAATTATTTTCGGTTCAGATTGAAAAAAACATGCCACAGTTGCATCCGGAAATTTTTTATAATTTTCTTTACTTTATTTTAAAAAAATTTGCTCGTTAGCATTTTTAATTTCATATTTGCACTAACAAATGCAAATCAACAATACATACAATAGCTGGTGGCACACGATCTGATGATTGTGCCTTGCTATTATTTGTGTATTACAATAAATATTACGCCCCGGCACTAAAGCCGGGGTTTTTTTATGTTATGAAAAAAATAGAGCTAACTACCACTTCAAAGAAATTATTGGCGGATGTTTATACGCCGGTAGGAATTTATCTGCGCTTGCGCGACCGGTTTCGTGATACAATTTTGTTGGAAAGCGCCGATTTTCATGCAGGAGAAAATAGCTTTTCCTTTATTGGAATCAATGCCATCGCTGGAATTGAAATTAAAAATTTAAATGAAATTGAATATAAATTTCCACTGCAGGAGCCAAAGAAAATTAGCATCAGTTCATCTACAAAAGTTGCTGATGAGATTTGGAATTTTATGCAGCATTTTAATATTGCAGAACCTGCGGCAATGCCTGTAACCATGGCTCAGGGATTATTTGGTTATACTTGTTTTGATGCAATTCAGTTTTTTGAAGATATTCAATTCACAACTCACAATTCACAAGTCACTTCTCAAATTCCATTAGTTCGCTATCGTTTGTATCAATACGTTATTGCCATCAATCATTTTAAAAATGAATTATTTATTTGCGAAAATCATATCAAGGGAATTGAGAGCGAAATTGGTTTGATTGAAAGTATTATAAAAAGTAAAGACGTTCCGGCATTTCCATTTGCAAAAATTAAAAATGAAACATCTTCATTGACAAATGATGAATATATAGAGATGGTTAAAAAAGGAATTGCTTCCTGCGAAAGAGGCGATGTTTTTCAAATTGTTTTGAGCAGGCAATTTCAACAGAAATTTTCCGGTGATGAATTTAATGTGTATCGCGCTTTGAGAAATATTAATCCAAGCCCCTATCTTTTTTATTTTGATTATGGTGATTACCGAATTTTTGGAAGCAGTCCTGAGGCGCAATTAAAAGTTAAAAATCATGTTGCGGTAGTTCATCCAATTGCCGGCACTTTCAGACGCACGGGAAATGATGCAGAGGATGAACAACTGGCAGAGAAATTATTAACAGACAAAAAAGAAAATGCTGAACATGTGATGCTGGTTGATCTTGCACGAAATGATCTGAGCCGTTTGTGCAGCAATGTACATGTGAATCGTTTTTGTGAAGTACAATATTTTTCTCATGTGATTCATTTGGTAAGTGAAGTAAAAGCCACCGTTGAAAATAATACCAATCCTTTTGATTTGCTCGCAGTCACTTTTCCTGCCGGCACTTTAAGTGGAGCGCCAAAATATAAAGCCATGCAACTGATCAATGAATTTGAAAATATACCGCGCGGATATTACGGTGGATGTATTGGTTTTGTTGGTTTTAACGGAGACTTAAATCACGCAATTATGATCCGTACTTTTTTAAGTAAAAATAATTGTTTGATTTACCAGGCAGGTGCCGGAATCGTTGCTGCATCTGATCCCCGGAGTGAATTGCAGGAAGTAAATAATAAATTAAATGCGTTGACAGCAGCAATCAATTCAGCAGAAAATATTTAAAAAACAGACGTATGAAAATTTTAATTTTTGATAACTACGATTCGTTTACTTACAACCTGGTTCATGTTGTGGAGAAAATAATTCATGATAAAGTGGATGTATTCCGCAATGACAAAATTTCTCTTGAAAAGATAAAAGATTATGATAAAATAATTTTGTCTCCCGGTCCCGGGCTTCCATGCGAATCAGGGTTGTTATTATCGTTGATAAAAGAATATGCTTCGTCTAAATCTATACTTGGTGTATGTTTGGGACAACAGGCAATCGCAGAAAACTTTGGGGGGAAATTGGAAAATTTAAAAAATGTTTATCACGGAGTAGCTACAAAAATTAAAGTAAATAACGAAAGAACTTTATCGCCCAATGATGTTTTCAAAACATTGCCAAACGAACTGGAAGTGGGCAGATATCATTCATGGATTGTAAGTGACGAAAATTTTCCCAAGGATTTGGAAATTACTGCACAAGAT
>DATILZ010000105.1:0-3574 GCA_035475995.1 Hanamia sp.
AAATTTCGTCTATAGAAGATGTTAGCTGGAATGCTGTTTGGGAAAGTAAAGTAAGTATGAGAACAGATGGCTGGATAGCGGAAATAAAAATTCCCTTCAGCGCTATTCGTTTTTCAAAAAAATCTTTGCAAAGTTGGGGAATACAATTTTCCAGGTTTAGAAGGGCGAATAATGAAGTTTCTACCTGGAGTCCGGATGATCCCAAAATCGGTGGAACTATGAACAAATGGGGACAATGGAAAGGTCTCGAAAACATAACACCGCCGGTGAGATTATCTTTCCTTCCGTATGTGTCGGGAGGTGTAAGGGTTTCTCCGGTTGGAAATAAAAAAGTAACAGAGTTTTTGAAGAGCGGTGGAATGGATGTAAAATATGGAATCAATGAAAGTTTTACACTTGATGTTACTTTGATTCCGGATTTCGCGCAGGTTCAATCGGATAATATTGTATTGAACCTGAGTCCTTTTGATATAAAATTTGAAGACTTTCGTCCTTTTTTCACTGAAGGAACTGAACTGTTTAATAAAGCCGGAATTTTTTATTCAAGAAGAGTTGGCGATGCTCCTGCTGGTTCTATTGATGTATTAGGAATCGCCGCTTCTGATCCAAATTATGATATTATTAAAAATCCGGGAATTACCCGTTTAATCAATGGTACGAAGTTTTCAGGCCGCACAAAAGGCAAATTGGGAATCGGAATATTTAATGCGCTTACCTCGCAGATGAATGCTGAAATCCATGATAAGTCGATTGATTCTTCAATAAAAATTCAAACCGAACCTCTTACCAATTACAACATTATTGTCCTGGATCAGGCTTTGAAAAACCGATCTTCAGTTACATTTACAAACACCAACGTCTTGAGAAACGGCAACAGCCGTAATGCGAATGTAAGTGCACTGGATCTTTCTTTGTACGATAAAAAAAACAAGCATTATTTATTTGTAGATGGAATTTACAGTACGATATGGGGGAAAAATGGAAATTATGATGGATATAAATCGGATGTGCGCTATCAAAAAGTGAGTGGAAAACTGCAGTATCTTTTAAACGTAGGAGCGATGTCTGATACTTATGATCCTAATGATCTTGGGTTTTTGCAAAACAACAACCAGTTCAGTTATACCGGTAATCTCAGTTATGTAATTTATAAACCAACAAATATTTTTCTGAATCAGCGCTATACAATAGGCGCTACCAATCAATATTTATACAAACCGTTTTTGTGGCAAAATTTTGTCATCAATTCCACCGCTTTTTTATTACTGAAAGATTTTTCAAATATCCTTGCCACGTTGCAGATAGCGCCTTCCTGGTCGAATGATTATTTTGAATTGCGCACGCCCGGAGCGGTTTTAAAAAGGCCGGTTCAATATTTTCTAAATATAACCGGAAGTACAGATACAAGGAAAAAGTTGTTTCTCGATTATTCTGCTGAAAGCGGGATTACTTCTTTGCCTGATCCTGCTTATTATGGATTCACGCTCGGTGCTACTTATAAATTTAATGAGCGTTTTCAAATGAATGCAGAAGGCCATTTGGATAAGGATGGTGCAAATTATGGCTACGCCTATCGTGATGCACTTAGCAGAGCGCCCATTCTTGGCCAGAGAACTGTGAAAACCGATTATTCAATTGTTGGAGCATCTTACGGCATCAATCCTTTGATGAATTTTAATATTCGTTTCCGCCATTACTGGAGCAATGTCGTTTATCATCATTTTTATGATGTAAAAACGGATGGCCATTGGACGGGAAGGGCATTTTCAGACGGCCATGATTTTAATTTCAACACCTTTAATCTAGATATGTTTTACACGTGGGATTTTTTACCAGGAAGCCGCATTACCTTTTCCTGGAAAAACGCCTTAGGTTCACAGGTTTACCTGGATGAAACACAATACCGCACTTATTTTAAGAACTTCTATAAAACCTTTGACAGCCCGCATTCAAATGAAGTAAGTGTGAAAGTGGTTTATTATATTGATTATCTTTCTCTAAAAAGCCACTGATTTTCCTCTTTTTTTCCTCTCTTTCAAAACAGAAATATCTTTATTTCTCCTTCTAATGAAGTGCAATAAATATTTCTGCTTGTTTAATATCAATATTTAATTCATTTATATATTCATCATAGTGAACATGTAGAAGAAGTTTTTCTATTATATTAACAAATCGTTAACAGAAATTGTCGTTAAAATATTGTCCATTTAAAGAAGAAACGCAATTTCTATACTTGACAAAAAATGTTTCATTACAAGTTCCCCATTTTTTAATAACAGGTTCTCCTGTTTTTAACCCTTTAAAAAAATTAGTATGAGAAAAATTTTCGTTTGGGTCGTCTTTTTATTCGTTTTTCCATTTGTCGCTTTTTCACAATCACGCACAATTACCGGAAAAGTAACTGATGAAAATGGTAAAGCCGTTCCTTTGGCCACAGTAGAACAAAAAGGAACCAGTAATGCAGTAACAGCAAAGGATGATGGTACGTTTAGCATTACCGTTACCGGAAAAAATCCCGAACTGGTAATTTCATCAGTGAATTATAAAGACGAAACGGTCAAAATTGGCAATCAGTCCTATTATCCGGTTTCTATGAGTGGAACCGGTGAACTTTCGGAAGTAGTGGTAACAGCATTGGGCATTACCCGGCAAAAAAGGTCTTTGGGTTATGCTGCTCAAAGCGTAGATGCTAAAGAATTAACAGAATCTCATCAAAGTAATTTAATCAACGCATTGCAGGGAAAAGTAGCCGGCGTTACGATTGCCAGCGCTGGTGGTGGCCCTGGTCAGGGAGCTAATATTCTGATTCGCGGTGTTAATTCATTGGATTTGGGAACACAGCCATTATTTGTGGTAGATGGAATTCCGATTGATAATACGACTTCAGCACAAGGAACCGGCGGCGGACTTCCAGCTTCAATGGGCAACATGGCTGGTGATATCAACCCTGATGATATAGAAAGTGTAAATATTCTTCGTGGTGGCGCTGCTACAGCTCTTTATGGTTTACGTGGTGCGAATGGGGTAGTGGTAATCACTACTAAATCCGCAAAAGCAGGAGTAATGCGGGTGACTTTCAATACAACCTGGGGAATTGACCAGGTGGATAAATTTCCAAAAGTTCAAGATAAATTTTCACAGGGTTATTCAGGAGAATATGATTCTACTTCTTTCTGGCCTGAATGGGGCCCAACAGTTGCTGATGCGATAAAAGAGGATCCAACACATCCCGCCAAATTATATAATCAATATGCAAGAGCTTATATAAATGGTAATGAAAACAGGAATAACATCAGTTTTTCCGGTGGCACAGATAAAGCATCATTGTCTTCATCATTATCTTATTTTAAACAAAATGGAACCATTCCATTCACCTGGTACCAGGATATTTCTGCAAGGCTGAATGGAACTCTTAAATTCAGTGATAAGTTTAATATGGGTACTTCACTTTATTATATCAATACAGACGGGAACTTTTATGATGCCAACCGATTTAATGAAAACCTTTCTTACTGGTCGCCGCGTTGGGATGTAAGGGATTATCTCAAACCTGATGGAACGCAGCAAACTTATG
>DATILZ010000106.1:0-8002 GCA_035475995.1 Hanamia sp.
GAAAGAACAAAGCCTTTTGTTACAAAAACATGGTTTGCTTTATCTATCAGATAATGCCAGTTCGTATTGCTGAATATTTTATCTAAAACAGACTGAAGGTGTGCACTGGTTACAGTAATAGTAATGCTTATACTATCAAATTGCGAAGCATCATAAAAAAAATGATAATCACTTTGTGCTTCTACTTTTTGTACGAATTCATTAAAGGTAACTTCATGAAAGGTACCGCTAATAAGGCTTTCATGCTCCTGTGCAAAAGTATTTTGAGAGAAAAAAAGCACGCTGATAAAAAAAATAAAAGAGATTCGACTTTTCATATTAATGAGTTAGTTGGTCATAAAATTCAGTAACCTTTATTATTGGTTCTTCAAAGTTTTTTCGTCTGAATTTAAGGTGATGTTTTCGCATATACTTCTTTATTTCATGCGCCTTATCTTTAAATAAATTAAGCACATCTTTTTTGTTGCTTACCAAATAATACAGACTGTCTTTATGCACATAAAAACGGTCTTTTGAATAAAATATCCGGATTAGAACATCCCCTTTTATTTGTTCATCTATATTTTTTGCTCTTTTAGCCAGCAACTGTACATTACCATTATATAAAAGATCATAAAAACCTGTATTATTCAGATTTTGCCTGTAATCCTGCAAAAGCTTAATGAAATGGTGTCCATGCAAACTAAAACTATCAATAAAATCATTTTCCAAAACGATTGGAAATAATTTATTCTGCGACAAAACAACCAGTTGATTTCGGGCGAGATCATACAATAAAGGAAGGGAATCATAATTACGTCCCGAATAATTAACACTGCCATTAGTAAAATCTCCGGTTATAAAATAAGGATCACCTTCCATTTTATAACTAAAATAAATGTAGTGACGGCCATTATATACCGGCGCATTATCGGCACTAAAATGATTATAGAAATCAATCGCATTCTTAATTTGCACATCCGAAAGTGAATCTTTTTGTGCATTTTGAGCATAGGAAAGATTTGCGAAAAAGAACGCGGGTATCAGAAACAATAAAGTCTTCATCAAAATTTGTTATTTAAGCCTGATTAGTCTCAGAATTTAAAATAAATCAGAAACGGTAGCAGATAGGACAAGCCAAAGATAATTTTTGTTGCATGGAAAAAAAGTTTTTTTTGGAGAATACAAATCTGCCTTATTTATTCGTTTACTGCATTCATTTTAAAAACAGTGCAAAGTCTTTCCAATTTACTTTATCAGTATCAGGTTTAGTTGCTTTTTATTTTTGTTGAGGAAATGATCAGCCTGCAAGCTCAGGGGCACTTTTCGCAACGCTTTAATCAGCTTTAAACACAAACAGGAAAGAAACCGTCAGTTCATGTCCGAATAAACGATATCAAAAGTTTCAATCAGCGGCTATCTGAAAAAACAAGATGCAATGATATTTCTTTGTGTACTGCAAATTTTAACTGCCAGGAAAATTATAATGGCATTCTTATAAAGTCCATTATTTCTTTATCTTTTTACAAGCGCTTTCGCAATTCCTTTCTGTGCCAATGGTTCCATTATTTCATAACCAGCAGCATTTGGATGCACTCCATCTTTAGAAAGACTGGCGGGCAAACCTTTTCTTTCATCCACCATGGCGTCATAGTAATCAACATACACAAAGTTGTTTTTTTCAGCAAAGTGTTTGATCCATTTATTCAGATCAATTATTTTCTGAACCGGATCAATTCCCTGCCGCCATGGAAAAGAATACGCCGGGAGAACCGAACACATTACCACTTTGATACCATTTGCTTTTGCAAGTTGTGCCATAGAGGCGAGGTTATCTTCAATCATTACAAGACTTGATGGGCCAGTATTTCCGGCAATGTCATTAATTCCTGCTAAAATTATCACCACTTTTGGATGAAGGTCAATCACATCCTGCCTGAACCTGATCAGCATTTGCGGCGTTGTTTGTCCGCTGATACCACGATCGAGATAATTATTTTTTGAAAAGAAATCAGGCCTTGCATTAATCCATCCATCGGTAATGGAATTGCCCATAAATACCACACGATTTCCATTAGCTGAAGGTGGAGTTAGTTTTGCATTTTCACTCCTGTAGCGCCGCAGGTTGGGCCAGTCGTTTGTTTCATTCAATTCATTTTTCACAGAATCTTTTTGTGCTTTAAGGGAAGGAGTTAAAAATAAAAAAAATCCGGTACAGAGAATCAGGGAAATGTATTTCATTTTTGTTTTAATTTTTTAATAAACAATTTTTGTTTTTTGTTACAATTCAGACACTGAAATTAATGGCAAATGATTTAAATACAATCTACATATTCAAAATGAATTACTTCCCATATATTCCTGCAACATAATCGTAGCCGCTATTTCATCTACCGTTCTTTTATTTCTTCGGTCTTTTTTTTTCATTCCCATTTCAATCATCGCCTGCTTCGCCATTTTTGAAGTAAATCGTTCATCCACTTTTTTTATGGGAATTTTTGGAAATTCCTTTTCCAATTTTTTAATAATTTCTTTTACTAAAGGCGTTGCATGTGTATCAGAATCATCCAGGTTTTTCGGGTCGCCTATTACAATTAATTCCACTTCCTCCTGCTGAAAATATTTTTTCAGAAAAGAAATTAATTCATGAGAATCAACGGTAGTAAGGCCTGTAGCAATTATTTGCAAAGGATCTGTAACAGCAATGCCTGTACGTTTTTTTCCATAATCGATGCAGAGGATGCGGGACAAGAGGTTTAGGATTTAATTGTTTTGAATTGTTGATTGTTGCGTTGTTATATTGTTTAGAGAACTTTAGAATTGTTTAGACAATTTAGAATAAAAAAATATCCAATAAAACAAATACACAAAAAGCGACAGAGGCAATTCCATTTGATGAAAAAAATGCTCGATTCACTTTAGTCAAATCTTTTGGTTTTACCAGTGAATGTTGATAAATAAGAAAGAATACAAATGCAGCAACGCCTGCCCAATAGAGCATGGAAAAATTACCAATCATTCCTGCTGCAATCACTGAAGCGGCTGATAAAAAATGCAGGAGTTCACTCACCCGCAGAGCTTTTTCTGTTCCAAATAATGAAGGAATAGAATGCAGTTTATTTTCTTTATCAAAGTCTTCATCCTGCAAAGCATAAATGATATCAAAACCGCTGACCCAAAACAAAACAGACAAAGAAAATAAAACCGGAACCAATGCAAATTTTCCGGTAACTGCAATATACGCACCAACCGGAGAAAGGCTCAATCCCAGTCCGAGCACCAGATGGCAAAGTGGTGTAAATCGTTTTGTATAACTATAAAAAAGAATAACAAACAAAGCGACAGGTGCTAAAATAAAACAAAGTATATTGATAAAATAAGTTGTGATAATAAATGCAACACAATTAAAAATTACAAAGATGATGGCATGCCTTTTTGAAATAATTCCACCAGGTATTTCACGGATTTTGGTGCGTGGATTTTTTGCATCATATTCCGCATCCAGCCATCGGTTGAAAGCCATTGCAGCACTTCGCGCAAATACCATACATAAAATCACCAGGATGAAAAGCAGCCACCACGGACGGTTTAAATCATAATTCACCATTTTTAACCCATAGAAAAATCCTATCAATGCAAAAGGCATTGCAAAAATTGTGTGGGCAAATTTTACAAGAGATAAATAATCTAAAACAGTTCCAATGCTTGAAGAAGAACTTTTATTCTCGATCTTTGTTTCCATTAATTATTTTTATTTGTTGTCCTTAACTGCTTCCCATAAAACAATTCCTGCTGCAACAGAAATATTCAAAGAATGCTTCATTCCAAATTGGGGAATTTCTACACATCCGTCACAGAAAGAAATTGTTTGATGTTCTACACCACTCACTTCATTTCCAAAAATAAAGGCGATTTTTTCAACATTCAAATCAGAAAAATTTTCTAAAGAAATACTATCGGTTACCTGCTCTACTGCATACACTTTATATCCATTTTTTTTCAAATCTTCAATGGCACTTTTTGTTGTTTCAAAAAATTTCCAATCGACTGTTTCCTGCGCTCCCAGAGCGGTTTTGGTGATTTCTTTGTGTGGTGGTTTTGCAGTATAACCGGTGATATAAATTGATTCAATTAAAAATGCATCGGCCGTACGAAAAACGCTCCCCACATTATACGCGCTTCGTATATTTTCCAAAACTGCAATGACTGGATTTTTTTCAGATTCTTTAAATTCATCCACAGATTTGCGGTTCAATTCATCCATACTAAGTTTTCTCATCAAAAGAACATTAATTTGCAAAAATAAGTCTAATGCCGTAATATGTTAATGTGAAAACGATTTGTAAAATAGAATGCTGCTTATTTGTTAGTTTACTGACATCTCGTAAATTAATATGATCTGATTCACAACTACAATTCATCATTCACTATTCACCCTTCTTAAGTCAAACAGGAGAAATTTTTCTCTTAAACTCGGAAAAATTTCCTACCTTTGAAAAAAAGCAGAATGAACACATTGAGGGCAAAAGATGAAAATATTTTGACCAAATATCAAAAATCTTATAATGATAACATCACTCTTGCTGTCGTTTCCAGGAAAGGTTTGCTGCCGCAGGCGGTTTTTGATTTTATTTCTCTTACAGATTTCTCTTTTCCTTATATAGAAAAAGTGCTGAACAAGACTATCAAAACATTTACTTCCTATAAAAAAAATAAAACTCCTTTGGATCCTGTCCTAAGTGAAAAATTATTGAAATTTTTTGCACTATATAACAAAGGCCGAAGTGTTTTTGGTAGTGTGGATGAATTTAACAGATGGCTTGCTGAACCTGCATTTGGATTAGGTAATATGATTCCAAAAGACTTGCTCGAAACGATTACCGGTATTGAACTTGTATCACAGGAATTAACCCGGATTGAATACGGCGACCTTGCTTAAATATGATAGTTTACAGAATCTGCCTTTCCCAATATTCCGCCGCGTTAATAGCTTCGGGAAATCCTGCAAGATGGAACTCAAAAGTCACAAAAGTGATCTACACAGCAGAATCAAGAGCGCTTGCATGCCTCGAAAATGTAGTTCATAGAAATTCAAAAGGCCTGGAAAAAAATTTCAGTCAAATGAATATAGAAATACCCAACACAATTAAAATGGAAAAAATTAAAATACACGACTTAAAATCAGATTGGAAAGAGTTTATGAATATGTCTTATACACAATCACTCGGTAATGAATGGATCAGAGCCGGTGAAACCGCTGTTTTAAAAGTTCCTTCAGCAATAGTAGCAGGAGATTCAAATTATTTATTAAACCCTTTGCATCAGGATTTTAAAAAAATTAAACTTTTGATGACATTACCATTTCAATTTGATACAAGGATTAAAATCTAATGTTTTAATTTGCTACATGAAATTCGAAAATATGAAAATGAAAGAACGACTCACCAAAATAGAAAACAAGTTATTTATTGGTTTACTGTGCCGCACTTAAAAGCATGATTGATTCATAATTCACCACTTACAATTGACCATTCACCAATCACAACTCACAATTTATAAATGGCCTCTTCAGATACTCCTTTAATGAAACAGCATAATGACATCAAGGCGAAATATCCTGATGCGATTCTGCTTTTTCGAGTAGGTGATTTTTATGAAACTTTCGGACAGGATGCCATCACTGCTTCCCGCGTTTTGGGAATTACGCTTACCAAAAGAAACAATGCTTCTTCTACAGCGCCAGAGCTTGCAGGATTTCCGCATCACGCGCTGGATACTTATTTGCATAAACTGGTAAAAGCCGGTTATCGTGTTGCTATTTGCGATCAGTTGGAAGATCCAAAAACGGTAAAAGGAATCGTAAAGCGCGGCGTTACAGAATTGATAACTCCGGGCGTTGCAACAAATGATAAATTGCTGGAGCATAATCAAAATAATTTTTTGTGCGGCATTCATATTGTCGACGAAAAAGCAGGAATTTCTTTTCTCGATATTTCTACCGGGGAATTTTTTATTGCCGAAGGCGATAAGGAATACGCGGATAAATTGTTGCAAAGCCTGAATCCTGCTGAAGTTATTTTTCAGAGAAATCAACAAAAGAATTTTAAAAGTTACTTCGGCAGTAAATTTTATACTTACACTTTAGATGAATGGATTTTTTCTCAACAATATGCTGAAGAAACTTTATTAAAACACTTCGGTACGCAGAGCCTGAAAGGCTTTGGCGTGGAAAATCTGAAAACCGGGATTATTGCCGCCGGTGCCATTCTTCATTATTTAAAAGATACGGAACATCCAAATCTTCAACATATTACTTCTTTACAAAGAATTGATAAAGCAGATTATTTGTGGATGGACCGGTTTACCATTCGCAATCTTGAATTGCTAAGCAGTTCGGATAACAGCAACTCACTATTAAAAGTTTTGGATAATACCGTCTCTCCCATGGGTGCAAGGTTACTGAAACGCTGGATGTTGTTGCCTTTGACCGATATTAATTCAATAGAAGAGCGGCAAAATCTTGTAGAATATTTTATCAAATCGCCTGAAGAAAAAACAAAGATCGGACAGAATATCAAACAGGCCGGTGACATAGAAAGATTGGTAAGTAAAATTCCATTGAAGAAAATAAATCCACGGGAAGTTTTGCATATTGGTAAAGGATTAAAACTTGCTGCACAGATAAAAGATTGGTGTGAAACGTCTTCCAATGAATATTTAAAAAGACTCGGTGATTCACTGAATCCCTGTAAATATATTGCTGATAAAATTTTTAAAGAGATCGTAGAAAATCCACCGGTAGCGATTTCCAAAGGAAATGTAATTGCCGCAGGTGTAGATGAGGAACTCGATGAATTAAAAAGTATTGTTACTAACGGTAAGGCACACCTGCTAAAACTGCAACAAAAAGAGACAGAACGTACCGGAATTTCTTCTTTGAAAATTGGCTTCAATAATGTGTTTGGATATTACCTGGAAGTAACAAACACGCACAAAGATAAAGTGCCTGAAAACTGGATACGAAAACAAACACTAACGAATGCGGAAAGATATATTACGCCAGAATTAAAAGAATACGAAGAAAAAATAACGGGCGCTGAAGACAAAATTCTATCTCTTGAGCAAAATATTTTTGAACAATTATTAAATGAATTACAGGATTATATTGCGCCGATGCAATTGAACGGACATGTTTTTGCGGTGCTTGATTGCATCATTTGTTTTGCAAATAATGCGGTGCATTTTAAATATAAAAAGCCTGTATTGCATACGGGGCTTGAGCTCGAGCTGAAAGCAAGCCGCCATCCTGTAATAGAAAGAAATTTGCCGCAAGGAGAAAGTTATATCGAAAATGATATTTTTTTAGACCCCCAATTGCAACAGATTATTATTTTGACCGGGCCAAACATGAGTGGTAAAAGCGCCATCCTGCGACAAGCCGCATTGATTACTTTAATGGCTCACACGGGAAGTTTTGTTCCTGCGGAAGAAGCAAGAGTTCCACAGACGGACAAAATTTTTACAAGAGTTGGAGCCAGCGATAATCTCAGCAGCGGCGAAAGTACATTTATGGTTGAGATGAACGAAACTGCCAGCATTATTAATAATATCAGTTCCAGGAGTTTGATTCTTTTGGATGAAATCGGGAGAGGAACATCCACGTATGATGGCATTTCCATTGCCTGGAGTATTGTTGAATATCTGCAACATTCTGCTCATGCGCCAAAAACTTTATTTGCGACTCATTATCACGAATTGAATGAACTGGAAAATAAATTTGAGCGTGTAAAAAATTTCCACATCACTAATAAAGAAGCCGGAAATAAAATTATCTTTTTAAGAAAATTGGTGCCGGGTGGAAGTATTCACAGTTTTGGTATTCATGTGGCAAAGATGGCAGGAATGCCGCCATCACTGATTGATAGGGCAAATGAAATTTTAAAACAATTGGAAACAAAGCATGTGGATGCTTCTGAAAATGATGAACCGACAGAAGATGAAACGCGGAAAAAAAGTAAAAAAA
>DATILZ010000107.1:0-11764 GCA_035475995.1 Hanamia sp.
CGTTAATTTACCAGAAGCTGCATCAATTGAAAAAATGGCAATTGAATTCAAATCCCCACGAGTAGAGGCATACAAAAATTTTCCGTCAGGAGAAATACAAATTTCTGCACCATCTTTTTTGCCAACAAATCCATCCGGAAACGCAGGAATATCCTGGAGCCGGGAAAGTTTTCCATTATTATAACTATAAGCCGTTACTGTTCCTCCCATTTCATGCATGAGGTAAAGAAATTTTTTATTTTTAGAAAAAACAATATGTCGTGGCCCGCTTCCTTTTTCAGATTTTGTAAAAGAAGCAGAAGATAAAATAAGCGGTTGTTTGATAGCGGGGTCAAAACGATAAGTTATAATTTCATCCAATCCTAAATCAGGAGTTAATAAAAATTTTTCATCAGGAGAAAAGACTGTTTCATGAACATGAGCTGTGGCAATTTCTCCGGAATTTTTATAAACAGAATCATGGATGATTTGTGAGTAAGGCGCCACAGTACCATTTTTATTTATTGGAAACACTGTTGCAGTTCCGCTTGTATAATTTGCTACTGCGAGCCATTTATTGTCTGATGTTGTGGAAATGTAACAAGGGTCGTCGCCGCCGGATGCAGTCGTATTTAAAAAATGCAAAGTGCCGTTTCTTTTATTGAAAGAATAAGCAGTAACTCTTCCCGGATTTAAACCGTTCGTTTCATTTACCGCATACACATATTTTTGATTTTTAGAAATTGTGAGGTAAGAGGGATTTGTTACGCTGTCTGTATTGCTTACCCAACTTGCGTGGCCGGTTTGAGAGTCAAAATCATAAATATAAATGCCTTTACTGTCGGTGTTGGTATAAGTGCCAACAAATAAATAAAATTTTTGTGCGGAACAGGAAATAAAGAAAAAAAGCAGCAAAAAAGCAATGGAAAATTTTAATGAAGAGATTTTTTTATTCATTTTTGAAATATTAATGTTGTAAATTCTTAATTCCTGATTTTTAATTCATCACCTTCTTACCTCAAATTTTTCAAAAAAAACTTCTGCTTGTTTTGAAACAATTACATCTTTCACTGTGGCTCTTTCAGGGCCGCCTTTGCACCATTTAATAAAATCATTTACATCGTTTTCTTCACCGGTTACCATCGCTTCTACTTTTTCGTCCGCTGTATTTTTTATCCATCCTTTTATATTTAATTTTTCTGCAACTTTTCTGGCCGTCTCTCTGAAAAAAACACCCTGAACTTTTCCACTGATTAATAAATGAACAGTTTGCATGTTTCAAAGATAGCAATGTTGAAAGGAAAATATTCAGGATTATGAGTAGCAGATTTGTTCTGTCGTCTGTTACAATTTACATAACCTTTCATCGTTATATCCAGCATTATTACAGTTTTTCTTTGAAATAAAGCTTTGCTGAATTTTTTTTTAATTTTTTGAAATATGAAAGACGATTATTTGTTTGTTGTCTCCGCGCAGTTATTTCAAGGTAAATAAAATTACGCTCCAACTAATGAAAATGTTAAGTATTTTGTCACCTTTACGTTTACGATTCAAATTGAATATTTTTGTTTTTTATTACTCCATTCAAATGAAAATAATTACTTCTTTATTATTATTTCTTTTTAGTTTTTCTGCTTCTAATGCACAAGGATACAAGGTTACCTTGCAAACCCCTGATTATAAAAGTGGCCTTGCTTACCTCACTTATTATTATGGTAAAAATATGAATGTGCAGGATTCTGCCATCGTAAATTCCAAAGGCGTCGCTATTTTTCAGGGAAAAGAAAAAATGCCTGCAGGTGTATATTCAATTGTATTTCCGGGAAAAAATAAATTGTTTGATTTTTTGGTTGATAAAGGCCAAATAATTACGATTAAAGCCGACACAAGTGATTTAATTAATAAAACGGAGGTTACCGGCTCAAAAGAGAACATTCTTTTCCAACAATATCAAAAATTTGTGGCTTCGAAAGGAAAATTATTACAGGATGAAGTAGAAGCATACAAAAATTCGACGAATAAACAAGACAGTTCGATGCATGAAAAAAAGTATAAAGAACTGAATGAAGAACTGAATAATTACCGGGATAAAATCATTAAAGAACATCCTGAATCGATGCTGGCAGCGCTTTTGACAAGTATGAAACCTACACAGGTTTTAAACACAAATCCTGTAACACATGAAGATTCGCTGGCAAATTATCAGTATTATAAGAAGCATTATTGGGATGGAATTACCTTTATGGATGACCGTATTATTCGCACGCCTTTCTTTTTGCCAAAAGTGGAAGAATATTTTAGAAATATCCTTCCCCAAGCGCCTGATTCTATTATAAAAGAATCCGATTACTTATTGTTGCTGGCAAGGTCTTCTCCTGAGATGTATAAATTTTTGTTGAACTGGCTTACTGATGAATACATCAATCCAAAATATATGGGACAAGATGCTGTGTTTGTGCATCTTTTTGAAAAATATCATTCGAAAGGCGTTTCAAATTGGCTGAATGAAAAGCAACTAACGGCAATTTCAAACAGGGCTTATATGCTGATGTCAAATTTAATTGGTGAACAGGCAGCGGATCTTCAGATGGTGGATGCAAAAGGAAATAATACTTCTTTGTATAATGTTAAATCAGATTACACGATTGTAGTATTCTGGGATCCTACGTGTGGGCATTGCCGTATACAAGTGCCGCGACTGGATTCCATTTATAATGCAAAATGGAAAAATGAAGGAGTGAAAATGTATGGTGTGCTTACAGAGACAAAAGATTTGGAACAATGGAAAGATTTTATCAAAGAAAATAAGATGGAAAACTGGATAAATGTGTATGAAACTGAAGGGCAAAGAAAAATGATTGAGCAGGCAAAAACTCCTTCCTATAAACAATTATATGATGTAATCCAAACCCCGACCATATATCTTTTGGATAAGGATAAAAAAATTATTGCGAAAAAATTGACGATGGAACAAATGGATGATATGCTTCAAATGAAAATAAAAAACCAGGCTGCAAAACCGGTTGAGAATGTGCTTAAATAGATTTTCGATTTATTTAAATCGTTATAATCCTTTAAAAAAATAATAATGAAAAAACTGTTTCTTGTGTTTGTATTTAGTTCTTTTATTTTTATTTCTTTTGGCCAAACGCTCTTTACTTATGGCAACCATGCTGTCAATGCCGGAGAATTTTTAACTGCTTATAATAAAAATAAAACTGCCTCCACAGATAGTGTTCAGGCTATTCGCGATTACTTAGACCTTTATATAAAATTCAAACTAAAAGTGCAGGCAGCCAAAGATATTCATCTGGATACACTTCCTTTGATGAAGGCCGACCTGGAAAATTTTCGCAGCCAGATACAGGATAATTACCTGGATGATGAAAAAGAAGTGAACCGTTTGGTAAATGAAGCATTCAACAGGAGCCAGAAAGATATTCATGTGGTTTATTATTTTGTAAATAATAACCACACATCTGATTCTATAAATGAGTCAAAAACCATAAATGATTTTGCAAAAAAATTAAGAAATAATGAAAAAAATGAGGCTGAAATTTTTGCAAAAGCGAATGCGAATACTGCGATAAAAATTCAAAAAGGTGATGCAGGTTATATCACCGTTTTTTCATTGCCCTACCAGTTTGAAAATATTGTATATTCATTAAAGCCCGGAGAGTCGAGCCTTCCGTTCCAAACAAAAAAAGGCTGGTATATTTTTAAAAATAAAGGTGAAAGGAAAGCGGTTGGAAAAATAACTATTGCACAGATTTTATTTGCGGTGCCCCAAGGTTTTGACCAGCAAAGAGCAGTTGCAAAAAAACTTGCCGATTCTGTTTACAAAGCATTGCTTAATGGAAGTGACTTTGCAACATTGGCAAAAGAATTTAGCGACGACAAAAACACCTTTATGAATGGTGGTGTAATGCCTGAATTTGGGACAGCGAAATATGATTCTTTTTTTGAAAATCATGCATTTTCACTCAAAAAAGATGGAGAAATTTCCAAACCTTTTGAAACAGAATTTGGCTACCATATCATCAAACGAATTTCTGTAACACCGGTCCCAAATACAAAAAGTGATGAAGCTTTCCTGTATAATCTGAATCAGGAAGTTTTGAAAGACAGCCGGATTGAAGTCGCCAAGCAAAAATTTTTGAAAGAAATTTTACCTGTTATTGGTTACAAAAAAAATAGAGTGAATGAAGAAAATTTATGGCAGGTAAGCGACAGTTCTTTGATGCGAAATAAAAATGTAACGATTGGAAATGTGAATGAAAATACTGTTTTATTTTCTTTTAATAATAATAAAACAGTGAAAGTGGCAGATTGGATTCATTATTTGCAAAATTCAAATGCTGTTCCCGGAAACGACCACAATTCATATAAAGAATTTTTTCCTCAATTTATTAAAGCCTCGGCTTTTGCAAATTACGCTTCCAGGTTGCAGAATTATAATGTGGCTTTTAAAAATCAGATGGAAGAATTTAAAGAAGGGAATATGCTTTTTGAAATAATGCAACAAAAAGTGTGGAACAAAGCTGCTGCCGATACAAGCGGATTAATCAATTATTACAAAGCGCATAAAGAAAAATATTTCTGGACGCGCAGTGCTGATGCAGTCATTTTTTCCTGCACAAATAAAACGGTTGCGGATAACGCCATTGCCCAATTAAGAAGAAGAAAAACGTGGCGGGAAGTAGTGGCTGATAATCCTACCCAAATTCAGGCAGATTCAGGCAGGTATGAATTAGGCCAAATTCCTGTGATTGACAGAACTCTTTTTACGGATGGTCAAATAACCTTGCCGGTTATCAATAAAAATGACGGCACTGCAGTATTCGCGCAAATCATAAAAGTATATCCTGATCATGAACCGAGAAGCTTCCAGGATGCACGCGGATTGGTAATCAACGATTATCAAAATTACCTGGAAGAAAAATGGGTGACTCAGTTAAAGAAAAAATACCCGGTAAAGATCAATGAGAAAGTGGTTGATTCTCTGTTGAACAACACCGCTTTCTAACTGTGGATGGCTTTTATTCCAGGCAATTCTTTTCCTTCAAAATATTCTAATAAAGCGCCGCCGCCGGTAGAAACATAACTTACTTTATCTGCAAGATGAAATTCATTGATGGCTGCAACACTATCACCACCGCCAACCAAACTGTAAGCGCCGTTTTCTGTAGCTTTAGCAATCGCTTCGGCAATGGCTTTTGTTCCCGCCTGGAATTTTTTCATTTCAAAAACTCCCATTGGCCCATTCCATAAAATCGTTTTGCTTTCCATGATTGTTTTGGTAAAAATCTTTATCGATTCAGGACCAATATCCAATCCCATCCAGCCTTTTTCAATATCGTCATTGCTCACGATTTTTGTATCAGCGTCTTCCGAAAATTTATTGGCAACTATGCTATCCACCGGCAAAAGAAACTGCACATTTTGTGCTTTTGCTTTGGATAAAATATCATTTGCAAGATCTAACTTATCTTCTTCACAAAGGCTGTTTCCAATCTCTTTTCCCTGGGCTTTTAAAAAAGTATAAGCCATGCCTCCACCGATAATGATGTTGTTGGCTTTCTTTAATAAGTTCTCAATAATTTCTATTTTATCAGAAACTTTAGCACCACCAAGAATCGCTGTAAATGGTTTTTCAGAACTGTTCAAAACTTTATCAGCATTAGAAACTTCGGCATTCATTAAAAGACCAAACATTTTTTTATCAGGAGGGAAAAATTGTGCAATAACGGCTGTGGAAGCGTGTGCACGATGAGCAGTTCCAAACGCATCGTTTACATAAACATCCCCCAGCGAAGCAAGTTTTTTTGCAAATTCTTCATTTCCTTTTTCTTCTTCTTTATGAAATCGAAGATTTTCCAAAAGCAACACTTCACCTGGTTTTAAGTCTTTTGCTTTTTGTTCGGCTTCAGGGCCAATGCAATCATTTGAAAATAAAACGGTAACTCCAGGCAATAATTCTTTCAAATGTGGCAACAAATGTTTTAAAGAAAATTTGTCCTCAGCGCCACCTTTAGGCCTGCCAAAATGCGACATAAGAATCACACTTCCTCCATCCCCTAGAATTTTTTTAATAGTTGGAATAGCGGCGCGCATCCTGGTATCATCGGTAATATTAAAATGCTCATCAAGTGGCACATTAAAATCAACCCTTACGAGGGCTTTTTCATTTTTGAAATTGTGTTCGGAAAATTTGCTCATTGTATTTCTATTATGTCTTTATTGAAATCAAGTAATGTTCGAATCGCTTTTTCTAGATTTTTTTAAAGAATTGAGAAGAGGATTTTATTATCACAATTAGGAACTTTCAGGCTAATTAATTTAGGGGGTGAGCCAGATTTACTTATTATTTTATCCAAATCAGAATCTTTTGAGATAAGTATTATTTTACCTGCTTTTTTAGCTATTGAATAAATCTCTTCGTCTTTAAGATGGTCGAACTTTAAAGCGTAAGAAGACTTCACAACCAGTCCTGTCTTTTCTTTCAGCCATTTTGCAATAATGGGTGAAATATGATTGTCAAGCCAGATTTCCCAATCATGCTGCATTTATAATAACTGTATTTTTTGTTCGTAATGCCGCATACAATAAAGCAGCTTGTATATCTTCTTTTTCGAGAATCGGATGTTGCCCTAAAATTTCTTCATTAGTCATACCACTTGCAAGCATTTCAAGAATATCACCAACAGGAAACCTCATGCTCCTTATAGTTGGTTGCCCAGACATTAAACCAGGGACAATCGTAATTCTTTTTAATAATTCTGTATTCATAAAATTTTTAAATAAAATGATTCACTTTATTTTCTGGGTACTCAAGAGGAGCGACAATGTCTTCTCTTTCCAGGTAAGGAAAATCATCCAGAATTTCCTCAAAAGTCATACCCGCCGCTAAATATCCAAGTACATCAGCAACACCAAACCTCATTCTGTAAATGATTGGTTTGCCATTAAATATTCCCGGATTAGTTGTAATTCTATCCGAGAGCTGCATTTTGAAGTTCATTTTTATAGTTCAAATTTAGACAAAAATCTGTGGTTCAACTTCAAATAAATAAATTTGCTGATTTAAAAAACAATTTGCAAAATTTAGTTTGCTATTTTGTTCTCTAACAGGAAGAAGATTTTTTACAAGAAAACAATACCGAAAATATCAATGAATAGTATCAAAGAGCAATTCTTATTAGACCCGTCAGTTACCTATTTGAATCATGGTTCATTTGGTGCTTGTCCCCAGCCTATACTTGAAAACTATCAATATTGGCAGAAAGCGCTGGAAACAGAACCTGTACAATTCATTACCAAAATTGCTCCCGCAGCATTGCTCACTTCAAAGCAGGCGCTGGCAAAATATATCGGTTGTAATCATGAAGATTTTTTCTTTACACAAAATCCTACAATGGCTGTAAACCAGGTAGTAAAAAGTTTGAACTTCCAACCGGGAGATGAAGTCTTAACGACCAATCTGGAATATGGTGCAATTGATAAAACATTTGATTTTTATTCTAAAAAATGTGGCTTTACCTATCGGAAACAAAACATTTCGCTTCCATTAGTTTCAAAAGAAAAATTTATTGAAGAATTTTGGAAAGGGTATAACGAAAATACAAAAGCAATTTCCCTTGGGCATTGCACCAGCGCAACAGCATTGGTTTTCCCGGTGAAAGAAATTTGTGAACGCGCCAAAGAACTTGGACTTATTACCATTATTGATGGCGCTCACATTCCCGGCCATATTCCATTAAATTTAGAAGAAATAAAAGCAGATTTTTATACCGGCACTTTGCATAAATGGTTGCTTGGTCCAAAAGGATCTACTTTTTTGTTTGTAAATAAAAATTTTCAAAATCTTATTGAACCATTAATCATCAGTTGGGGTTATGAAGCGGCAAAACCAACGAAATCTAAATTTCTGGAAGAGAATGAAATGCAGGGCACACGCGATATTTCTGCATTCTTAACTGTGCCCGCTATCATGAAATTTTTTGATGAAAATGATATGAAAAAACGAACAGCAGCATGCAGAAAAGTTGTTCTGGAACAATATCCTGAATTTTGTGGCCTTTTGCGAACAAAACCTTTATGTCCGGTGTCTGAAGAATTTTTAGGGCAAATGTGTAGCATTCCGATCAAAACGAATAATCCCTTGGAATTAAAAGAAAGATTATACAACGACTATAAGATTGAAATACCCGTAATGCAACGAGGAAATGAAAATTATTTGCGGATTTCTTACCAGGTTTATAATTCACCTCATGATCTGGAATATTTAAAAGAAACCATTAAGAAATTAAGCAACTTCTTCAAATAGCAAGAAATCAGCAAACAAAGAAATAATTGAATTTTCTATTTTTCTACAAAATGCAATTGGATAAAAGCATAGAAGTACTTATTCCAATTCATTCTGTAAAAATTTATTCTAAAAATAAATTTGCTGATATAAATATTTCCCTACTATATTTGTAGGATAATAATAATGATACAGTTAATTCCAATAGCGAAAATATGTTCAGGCAATTCATTTTGCATGTGTATCCGTTGTATGCCGTAAGGCATCCTATTCTCCATATCATCCACTATTAAGGCATTGCCTTATCCCACAATAAATTTTTTAATCTTTCATTTTAAATTTTCATTTATGAGCTCTCAACATTTTGAAACATTACAACAACATGCTGGCCAGGAGCCAGATCCAACAACCGGTTCACGGGCTGTTCCTATTTATCAAACAACCTCTTTCACTTTTAAAAATTCTGAGCATGGCGCAAATCTTTTCGCCTTGAAAGAATTTGGAAATATTTACACGCGCATCATGAATCCTACTACTGATGTGTTTGAAAAAAGAGTAGCAGCATTGGAAGGCGGCGTTGCAGGCCTGGCAACTGCTTCAGGCCAGGCAGCACAATTCCTGGCATTGACCAATATACTTGGTTCCGGCGATAATTTTGTCAGCAGTCCTTTTTTATATGGAGGTTCATATAATCAATTTAAAGTATCTTTAAAACGTCTTGGCATCCAGGCAAGATTTGCAAAAGACAATAACGTTGAAAATTTTGAGAAGCTGATCGACGATAAAACAAAAGCGCTTTATACGGAAACCATCGGTAACCCTGATTTCAACATTCCTGATTTTGATAAATTATCTGCCCTGGCGCAGAAGTACGATTTGCCTTTGATCGTAGATAACACTTTTGCGTGTGCAGGTTATCTCTTCCGTCCGCTGGAGCATGGTGCGCATGTAGTGGTTCAGGCTGCCACGAAATGGATTGGCGGTCATGGAAACAGTATTGGTGGTGTGATAGTTGATGGAGGAAATTACAACTGGGGAAATGGGAAATATCCTGTTTTTTCTGAACCATCAGAAGGATATCACGGGTTGGTCTTCAATGATGTTTTTGGAAGCAAAGGGCCTTTTGGAAATATCCAGTTTATCATTCGTGCAAGAGTTGAAGGATTGCGTGATTTTGGTCCCGCTATTTCTCCTTTCAATTCATTTTTATTGATACAAGGGCTTGAAACTTTGTCTTTGCGTGTTCAACGTACTGTAGAGAATACTTTAGCTTTGGCACAGTGGCTTGAAAAACATCCAAATGTTGAAAAAGTAAATTACCCGGGTCTGGAAAGCAGCCCGCATTATGCGAATGCAAAAAAATATCTGAAACATGGTTACGGTGGTGTGCTTTCTTTTGAAATAAAAGGTGGAAAAGAAAACGCTACCAAACTTGTTGATAATTTAAAAATGATCAGCCATTTGGCAAATGTAGGCGATACAAAAACACTGATCATACAACCTTCTGCAACAACACACCAGCAATTATCAGATGAGGAACAATTGTCTGCAGGCGTTACTCCCGGCCTTTTGCGCGTTTCTGTGGGCATCGAGCATATTGATGACATCAAAGGTGATATGCAGCAATCTTTTGAAAAGGTTTTTGCAAAATAATAGAACTTAAAAATTAATTTTGCATCCCTGAAATTGCAATCACGTTACTGAAAATGATGTGGTTGTAATTTTATTTTTCTTAAACTTTTTCAATCAAAGAATTTGACTTACGATATTTTTCATGTTGATAAACCACTCACTCTTGAATCAGGTCATGTCTTACCAAAATATCATTTAGCTTATACAACTTATGGAAAATTAAATGCCGAAAAGAATAATGTTGTATGGATATTTCACGCACTTACAGCAAATAGCAATGCAGCAGAATGGTGGCCCGGATTGGTGGGAGAAGGAAAATTATTTGATCCTGAAAAATATTTTATTATTTGTGTAAATATGCCCGGCAGTTGTTATGGAAGTACCGGGCCGCTTGATAAGAATCACGAAACCGGTGACATTTATTATCACGATTTCCCTTTTTTTACACCACGGGATATGATTCGTTCTTATCAGCCTTTAAAAGAATTTTTAGGAATTCAAAAAATAAAAATAGGCATCGGCGGTTCGATGGGGGGGCAGCAATTATTGGAATGGGCTATTGAAGAGCCGGATCTTTTTGAAAACATTTTTCCAATCGCCACCAATGCACGTCATTCGGCATGGGGCATAGCTTTCAATGCTTCGCAAAGAATGTCAATTGAGGCAGATCGTACCTGGAAAGAAAAAAATTCAAACGCCGGAATGGAAGGAATGAAAGCTGCAAGAAGCATTGCTTTGATTTCTTATCGTCATTATGAAACCTATCATGCCAGCCAGAGTGAACATCACATCGATAAAATAGAAAACTATAAAAGTGAATCTTATCAAAAATACCAGGGCGAAAAACTGGGCAAGAGATTCAATGCATTCAGTTATTATTTTTTGAGCAAAGGAATGGATTCGCATAATGTTGGCCGGGGCCGCGGAAGTATTGAAAATGCTTTGCAAAAAATAAAAGCCAAAACAACAGCCATAGGAATTACAACTGATATTCTTTTTCCGGTAAGCGAACAACAATTCATTGCAGAAAATGTTTCCGGTGCAAGTTTTTTTACCATCAATTCTTTATACGGCCATGATGGATTTTTGCTGGAGTATGAACAGATAGAGAAGATTATTTCTGAAGCTTTGGAAAAGGTGGAGGTGAAATAAAAGTTGAATATTCACCATCTATACAAGATGCAGGAAAGCAATTGGAAAATCAGGGGATGAAGGAATTGATGGAATTATAAAGGAAGATAAACTTGTTCTTAATGTAATTTATGTTCAGGCAAAAAGATGGGAAGGAACAGTTGGGCGTCCGGAATTGCACAAGTTTGTAGGTGCATTGCTGGACAGGGAGCAAAAAAGGAATCTTTATTACCACATCTAATTTTACAAAAGAAGCTGAATTATACACTCAAAAAATGAAACGAAAATTGTACTCATTGATGGAGAAAAACTTTCCCAATACATGATTGATTACAATCTTGGCGTTTCTGTTCAAAATATTTATGAAATCAAAAAAATTGATTCGGATTATTTTGAAGAGGAATAATCTTTAAGATTTGGATAAACTTAAAATAAAATAACACAATCCAACTCACAAAATTTACTCTCATTATATTTGCAGCCTTATGGCAAATGAAACGAATAATTTTAGTGAAATAATCGCCCATTGCAAGGAATATGGCTATATTTTTCCTTCGAGCGAAATTTATGACGGATTAAGCGCTGTGTATGATTACGGGCAAAATGGCGCACAACTCAAAAAAAATATCCGCGATTACTGGTGGAAAAGTATGACGCAATTGCACGAGAATATTGTCGGCATTGATGCGGCAATTTTTATGCATCCGCTTACCTGGA
>DATILZ010000108.1:0-6007 GCA_035475995.1 Hanamia sp.
ATTGATATTATTGACATCGTCAATTCATTTGTAAAGCTCAGAAAAAGAGGTACAAACTATATTGGTTTGTGTCCGTTTCATAACGAAAAGTCTCCTTCTTTTACAGTTTCTCCTTCCAAGGAAATCTATAAATGTTTTGGCTGTGGCAAAAGTGGTAATGCCATCAGTTTTTTGATGGAACATGAAAAATACAGCTATGTAGAAGCTCTGAAATGGCTGGCGGCAAAGTATAATGTAGAAATAGAGGAAAAAGAAACCAGCCAGGAATACAAGCAGCAGCAACAGGAGGCGGAAAGCCTTTACATTATCAACAAATTTGCGCAGCAGTTTTTTTCTGATACGTTATTTGATTCTGAAGAAGGATCGGATATAGGAATGGCTTATTTAAAAGAAAGAGGTTTCCGGGAAGAAACGATCAAAAGATTTGAACTAGGTTACAATCCGGAAGGCCGCGATACTTTTGCGAAGGCGGCGATTTCAAAGCTATTCAATAAAGACCTTTTAAAAAAAGCCGGATTGGTAGTTGAAAGAGATAATGGTTTGCAGGATAATTATCGCGGCCGTGTTATTTTCCCCATTCACAATCAATCCGGAAAAGTAGCCGGATTTGGTGCACGGCTTATCCGCAAAAATGATAAGGCGCCGAAATATATCAATACGCCTGAAAATGAAATTTATGTAAAAAGTAAAATTTTATACGGCGCCTGGTTTGCCCGCCAGGCAATAGATAAAAACGATGAGTGCCTGCTGGTAGAAGGATATACAGATGTGGTTTCGCTTCAGCAGGCCGGAATAGAAAACGTGGTAGCCAGCGGTGGCACTTCACTTACCCCGGATCAGTTGCGGTTGATAAAAAAATATACTTCCAATCTGACTATTTTATATGATGGGGATGCAGCAGGTATAAAAGCGGCTATGCGTGGTTTGGATCTTGCTCTTGAAGAAGGATTAAACGTGCAGCTTGCATTGCTTCCCGATCAGGAAGATCCGGATAGTTACGTAAATAAATACGGCGCTGCGGCTTTTACTGATTTTATCAAAAAAAATAAGAAGGACTTCATTTTATTCCAGCTTGAATTTTATTTGTCAGAAGCAGGAAATGATACCAACAAAAAATCACAGGTTGTAAATACAATCGCCGAATCCATTTCGAAAATTAATAAAGCCGAAGATTTTACCAAACAGGAAGATTACATCCGCAAAACGGCCCAGATTTTAAAAATTGATGAAGCGGGATTGCACAACCTCGTCAATAAATTTTTAAGGGAAAAATTCAGCAAAGACGAAAAGAAGACTTTCCAGGCAGAAAAAGTTTTCCAGGAACCGGGAAGTGAAATTCCGGCAGTTTCAAATGCAGAATCAGAATCGCTTGGTCTTTTAAAAGATGAAATATATCATGAAAGGTCTTTGATAAGATGCTTATTGGAATTTGGCTTAAACGAATGGGAGCCGGGAAAAAAAGTAGCTGATTATCTTTTATATGATTTTATTGAAGAAGATACGATTGAAGATGAAATGCTGAGAAAAATAGCAGATAATTATAAAATCTGGTATGAAGAAAAGCTGGAACCTACTGCTAAAAGTTTTTTATACAGTGAAGATCTTCAACTGAGCAATGCAGTCACCAACCTGATTGAATTTCCCTATGAAGTAAGTGACGGCTGGGAATCGAAATATGAAATGAAAGTACCGAAAAGAGAAGATAATTATAAAACCGATATTGGCTCTACCCTTCGCTATCTTGAATTGAAAAAAATAAAAAAACTGATTGGGTTAAATGCCGAAGAATTGGGGAAAACCACTTCAGCCGACCGGCAAATGTTGCTTATTCAAACGCACAGTCATCTAAAAAGTATGGAAATGCAACTTACAAAAGAAATAGGAATGGTAATTATGAAATAAGCGGAAATAAGCTTCTATTAATTCTTCAACCTGACCAAACTCCTGTATTCTTTTAGAAAGAAAATAGGAAGTAAGCTTATTTGTTTGTTTACTGCTAAACTTTTCTAAACCAGCTAAACTCTTCTAAACCATCTTTTAAATTTTCTTCCTCAAAATCCTTCCGCCTCAGCAAACTTCCTTGAATCAGGTTTCATTTTAATGACTTTTGAAGAAGCTTTTGGTTTGATTTCATTGCAAACCTGTGTTTTAGTAAAACGTTGAGCGCTCCATACATAATCCAGCACCACTTTATCGCCCGTTTCATATCCCTGTTCAATCAAAAAATCCCAGGAGCCACTCCTGTTCAGGTCGCTTACTATTTTTGAAGCTTGTTTTGGAAAAGCAATCCATAACTTGGTTTCACCATGCAGAGCCGGACATAATTCAGCAAAAATCTTTTGCAATTGATTTGAATTTAATGCGAAGACAAGAGCAAAATCAATTTTACGGACTTTTAAGAGCTGCGTTACATTTTTGGAAAATGAAAGCTTTGAAAATTGTTTCTCAATGGTGGAAGGAAGCCCTTGGATCAGTAAATTTTTCTCATCCTCCAATTGCAATTTTTCAAACAATGTTTGAGACATACGCGAAGCAATATTTTAAGATTAAAAAATAGTCTATAAATACCTGCACACCCTTTTTCTAAAAAAAAATATTGAAAAATATTTAAGGTGCTGCTTAGACAGGTGCAAAATTACAAAAAAAAAACGGTTTATTTCATAAAAAAACCCTGCAAAGGCTAATGCAGGGTTAATTTCTAACTTATAATGAATTGAACTTTTAGCTTACAGGTTTATAATATTTTAATGCTTCAGGCATTTCTTTTTTCAAAGCTGCAATTCTTTTAGAATCTACCGGGTGATCGCTTAATAGCTCAGGAGTTTGATTTCCACTGTTTAGTTTTGCCATTCTTTCCCAAAGTGGAATTGCTTCCTGTGGATTATATCCTGCCATTGCTGCGAAAATCAAGCCATAGTGGTCGGCTTCCGATTCCTGTTTCCGCGAATTAGGAAGTAAAACTCCTACCTGTGCAGTTGGAGCATAAATAGCGTTAAAGATATTATTTACCTGCGTATTTCCGGATGTAAAAAGATCTCCTCCGATTCCAATTCCCTGAGCAAGCAAAGCCTGGCTCATTCTTTCGCGGCCGTGTTGTAATACAGCATGTGAAATTTCATGCCCTAATACAATTGCTAAACCAGCTTCATTTTGTGTAATTGGTAATAGCCCGGTATAAACCACTACTTTTCCTCCCGGCATGCACCACGCATTTACTTCAGGACTTTGTACCAGGTTAAATTCCCATTTGTAACCTGCTAACTGGTCAGACATTCCCTGTTCAGAATAATATTTGGTAATAGCATTTGCAATGCGTGTACCCACGCGTTTTACCATTTCTGCATCTTTATTTGCGGAACTGCTTACCACTTTATTTTGAGACAAAAAAGTCTGATACTGGGTAACCGCTTCCTGTTGCAAGGTGGATTCAGGAACAAGAGACAACTGGCTTCTGCCGGTTATCTTATTCGTCGTACAAGCAGCTAAAAAAATACTTGTACTCATTAATAGTATGAATAACTTTTTCATTAGATATTATTTTTTTTATTACATTAAACAATAAACAATTGATGTACCAAAAATCATTCTTCCTGGTAAAGATGCATTTCAGAAAGGAAGAAGTTGCTAAGGAAAAGTAAAAGATTATTCTAACTCTCTTCGGCGGGATTTGCGACGGTCACGGTGTTTGAGGATGGGAACACGGCCTTCATTGCCCTTTAACAAGCGGCTGATATTTTTTTGATGAGTGAGTACGATGAGCGCCGCCACTGCAACGGCAAATACCCGGTAAAAAACTTCTTTTTCATTATAGATCCACAATACGCAAATAGGAAGCGCTACGCCTGCAATGATTGAACTTAAAGAAACATATCGTGTTAAATAAAGCACTAATAAAAAAACTCCCACGCAATTGATGGCCACTATCGGTTGGATAGCGAGAACCATTCCGAATAAAGTAGCCACGCCTTTTCCGCCCCTGAAATCTGCCCAAATGGGATAAATATGTCCAATAACCGCTGCAAGGCCAAGGCCAATCATCAGATTGGTCCTGTCTAATTCATTGGTAAGATAATAAGGAAGTAAATTGTAAAGAGCTACAGCAAGAATACCTTTCAGCATATCACCAACCATCACGATCGTTCCAAACTTTGGCCCAAGCACTCTGAAAGTATTGGTAGCTCCCATGTTTCCACTACTGTATTCACGAATATCAATATTAAAAAACAGTTTACTAACAATGATCGCAGTAGGTATGGAACCAATAAAGTAAGCAAGTATTATTAAAATAAATTCTTTCATGTTAATGCTTCAAATCTGTGGCGGGGATAGCAAATATAAGATTTAATTAATGCTCGATTCCCCTTATTTTCTTAAAATTTCATTTATTGCTTTTCAAATAAAATGGCAAGCCATTCTCCCTGTTGTTTTGTTTTTATTTTAACAAGACTTTTTTCTTCAAAAATCTCCTGCATTTCTTTTTCATCAGAAAATAAAAAACCGGAAACTAATAATAAAGAGCCTGATTTTAAAAATGAAGATATGGATGTAGATTCACTTTTCAAAACATTTAGATTAATATTGGCAAGTATAATATCCGCAGCTTCAATTGCCGAAAGATCATTCTGCTGTTTCAAAAGAATATTTTTACAGTGATTAGCTTCGATATTCTCCTTCGCATTCTCTATGCTCCATTCATCATAATCGATCGCAACAACTTTTTCTGCACCACACTTATCGGCAAGAATAGCCAGCACAGCGGTTCCTGTACCAAAATCAATTACGCTTTTACATTCAAAATTTATTTGCTCCATCAATTCCATCATCAAAAAAGTAGTAGCATGATGGCCGGTTCCGAAACTCATTTTTGGGGTAATAACCAAATCAAATTTCACGTTATTTACCGGTTTACTGAAAGAAGGCCGGATTGCAGCAAAGTGATTTACCACAACTGGTTCAATACTATGCTCCCACTGCTGGTTCCAGTTTTCTTCTTCAATAATTTGTTTTGTAAAAAAAGTTTCTGCAGGCAAAATTTCTTTCAGTTTTTGTTCATCAAAATCTTCTTCATTAACGTATGCATTCAGCAAATTATTTTCCTGCTCAAAGGCATAAAAATTAATTTCTGATAATGCGGCAATGAGCATTTCAGCTTCATCTGCTGAAACTGTTTTTATTTGAATTTTTATAAACTTTCTTTTAAGCATTATTTTTTAAAAAGTATTAAAGTATCCAGTAAAAGGACAAATAAGGTGAATTTGGGATTTCTTTATTCCATAAAAAAAGCCTGTAAAATTTACAAGCTTTTGGAAATGATTTATTGGAAAAAATTACCGATCGTTATTCCGGTGCTGCGGCGTTCCCTGTCCCTGTCCCTGTTCAGGTCTTAGCAACAAGGCTTTTCTGCTCAGTTTAAATTTGCCGGTTTTAGGGTCTACACCTACTAATTTCACTTTCACTTTATCGCCTTCATGGAAAACGTTGTCCATATTCTCAAGGCGCTTCCACATGATCTCTGAAATATGAAGCAATCCCTGCTTACCCGGTAAAAATTCAACAAAGGCGCCAAATTCTTTAATACCTTTTACAGTTCCTTCATACACATCTCCGATTTCAGGAACAGAAACAATGCTTTTTACCCAAGCTACTGCCTGGTCAAGGCTTTCTTTGTTAGCGGAGAAAATACTTACTTCCCCGGTTTTTCCAACCTCTGTAATATTAATGGTTGCGCCGGTAGTTTTTTGAATTTCCTGGATGATCTTTCCGCCTGGCCCTATCACTGCTCCTATAAATTCAGAATCAATGATCAGTTTTTCCATACGCGGAGCGTGTGGTTTCACCTCAGGATTATGTTCAGGAATACATTGATACATGGCATCCAGGATATGCATTCTTCCTTTCTTTGCCTGGTCGAGCGCCTGCCGCATTACATCCATGCTCAATCCATCTACTTTAATATCCATCTGCACGCCACAAATTCCGTCTCTTGTTCCGGTCACTTTAAAGTCCA
>DATILZ010000109.1:0-5711 GCA_035475995.1 Hanamia sp.
TTTTTTTAATTTTTTTTAGGAAAATGATTGGTTTGCAGGTCCGGCTTTCTTTGTGTAACGCATCAATTAGCTGTAATCACAAACAGGAAAGATAAAATGATTTCACTTTCAGATCAAACAAAAAGAAAGTTGTAGCCAGTGATTGATCGCGGTTAATATCTTGTCACCAATACCAAACCATCATAACGTTCTAATTCGTTACCATCAACAAATACTGCATCACCTCCAAAATCAATGTTTTTTTCAATCATTTCACCAATAATATCTTCCACATTTGCTTCCTGTGCATTTTCAGCCGACACCAATTGAACTACATTATTTTCGAGTTTCGCTGGTCTAGAATATCCTTGTTTTACAAATAAAGTGCGGCCTCTTCCTTCCAGGATCGCTCTCCATATTTCTGTAAAATCGGTAAGAAAAAGTTTTGCTCCAACTGCCTGATCCAATTCTTCAAGCCGCTGATGATTTTTTTGGTCATTCCATTTTTTCACAGCAGACCATGCATTTAAAATTATATTTTCTGCTTTGTCTCCCTCATTATTTCCCGGTATAAAACCTTTGATCCATTCTTTATGATCCGATATTTTCAAAAATTCCGGAAAATTGGATTCCTCTGTAGAAATAAAGACAGGCAGTCTATTTTCCAGCAAGGTTTTATTCAATTGCTCATCAACCCTGTTAAAGAACTGGGAGAATGCCCCATTCTCCAGGCTGGCATCAGAGTCAGGCACTTTAAAACTATTGTCTAAAGGAAAGCCGTCAGTTATTTCCATTACCTCTTTATTGCCTAATGCCTCTATCATTCTTGCTCGGTCGCGGCTCAGCACAAGAAGATAATAATTTGGCTCCTGATGAAGCGCCCTTAGCAATTCACGGATCTGAAAAGTTTTACCAACCGTTACTTTGTTTTGTGAAATATTTACAGGCATTCGTACGTATTCCGCAATATTTTCATTCACAAAAAGCACTATGCTTTGAAGGGCACCCTTGTGGCCAATATCAGCAGCCAGGTCATTTATTTTATCCATAATTAAAGCCGATTTTTCTTTACCGCAAACCGTCATTAGCTTGCTTTCTGCTTCTTTTATAAGATTTTTCAATTCCAGGCTGTCTTTTTCATTATCGGGCAAATGTGGATGAGTTTCATACAGAATCGTTACGCAACAATCAGATTGAACGTCTTTTAATTTTTTCAAAGTGCTATTCAGGTATGGCATTATTAATCTAAGTTTATTTTTATTTTTTATCACAAAAGTGGTTCCAACTTATTTTAATAAACCCGGTAATCGATATTTTGCAGGTAGATTCTGTTCCTCCTCATAATATAATGGAATTAGAAAAACAGCGTGCATGCCATCACAATTGCATTGTTTGATAGAATGAAATAGCAATTATTCCACAGAATTTCTTTTAATGCAAATACAAATTCATGCTATTTACTTGTTTACTGAAAAGCGATTTTCTTGTAATTTTCTTACTTATATATTCGTGCTGCCCATCCCCCGCCAGGTGCTAAATGAATTTGTAAACGGTCGTTTTTTGTAATTGTCTTTTCAATTTTTTTATAATCAGTTCCGTTTCTGTCGGCATTGATGCCGTCCTGGAAAATGGAAATTTTATAAGTGCCTTCGGGCAGAAAGGAAAAATCCAATGTGATATCACGTGGCTTCCAGTTGTTCATTGCGGCAGCAAAATATTCATTTCCTTTCCTTCTGGCAAGCGCTACATAATCTCCAACTTTTCCATCCAAAGGAATCGTTTCATCCCAGGTAGTAGGCACGCTTGTGATAAAATCCAAAGACTCTTTTTCTTTTTCATAAGTGGTAGGATTATCAGCAAGCATTTGCAATGGCGCATCAAAAATTACATACATTGCTAATTGCTGGCAACGGGTTCCAAGGCTCATTGGGTTGTCATTGATTGGTGCAAAATCTTTCTGCTGTGCATTACGCATCGCTCCGGGAGTATAATCCATTGGCCCCGCAAACATGCGGATGTAGGGCAGCGTCACCGCCATCCACGGCGTAGCCATTGAATCTGTCCACTTATCTTGTTCAAGGCCCGGAACTCCTTCAAAATTGATAACATTCGGATAGGTGCGCTGAATGCCGGCAGGCTTATGAGCACCATGATAATCCACAAGCAAATGATGCTGTGCCGCAGCTTCTGCACAGCGCCAATAAAAATTTACAACTGACTGATCGTCCCGGTCCATAAAATCAACTTTGATGCCTTTTACGCCCCATTGCTCAAAAAGATCCATTGCTTCTTTCATTTGATCATCCAATGTGCGCCAGACACACCAGAGAATTACGCCTACATTTTTTTGTTTTCCATAATCTGCTATTGCTTTTACATCTACGCCAGGCACACGTTCTGTCATATTTCCAAGCTTGTACCAACCCTCATCCATAATGATGTATGGAATATGATTTCGTGATGCAAAATCAATGTAATATTTATAAGTTTGAGTGTTTACTCCGGCGCGAAAATCAACACCGGTTACATTCCAGTTGTTCCACCAATCCCAAGCCACCTGGCCAGGTTTTATCCAATCTGTATTTTTAATTCTTGTGGGATCGGCAAGTTTATAAACAATCTCATTGTTTAATAATTGATCATCACGGTCAGCAACCGCAAAAATTCGCCAGGGAAAAGTGCGGGTTCCGTTTGTACGAGCGATATAATCATAAACACTTTCAGGAACGAAAGTGCGATCCCAGCCCCAGTTTTTTGTACGATCATTTTTCTTTTCTGCTTTTACAACAGGTGGAAATATAGATTGTAAATCGTTGCCATTATCACCTGTAAAATACAAGCCCGGATAATCATATAAATTGCTTTCAGTGATCAGGAGTTTACCATTATCATTCAGATCCAACAACAAAGGCAATTGAGCGGTTTTATTTTTTCCCAAACTATCAACCGGTTGTTTCTGATACATGTGTTCATAGCTATTCATCCATCTGTTGGCAAAAGCAAACCACGCCGTTGAATTTTCGGGCAACGAAACATTAAAACGTTCATGCATGACCGTTATACTATCCCGAAAACTTGTTTCGAAACGATAAGCGAACGCATCATTATAGACGCGGAATAACACACTGCAATGATTTTTAAATTGCAGGCGCAGTTCATGATATTCATCTTTAATGGCGGAATTTTTGATCGCAACAACCGGATGAATAATTTGATTTATTTGTTGATTCGCTGCTTTGGATATTTTTTCTTTTTCAGAAGGAATCATTCCCTGTTGCAGTACCATAGCCACTTCCACAGAAGGCACAATTGTTTTACTATTTTTTAATAATGAAAAATGCAAAGATTTTTCATTTACAATCTTCATCAAAAGATGGCCATCCGGCGAACTGATTTGATACTGTTGTGCAGCAATATTGGAGGTAATAAATAATACAAAAATGAATAAACAGAAGTAAGATTTTTTCATAAAAATAATTTTGAATGAACAGTGCAAAAGGTATAATGCCCATCTGCAACTTTTTATAAATGAAGTTAAAAGTAAAAGAAAAGAATGAAAAAGCCGGAGACAAAGGAAGAAAATCTATAATCAGAATGAATACCACGAGAGGATGAATGCATTGCTATTGCCATGATGATTTCTATTTTCCGGTTATTCAGCTTTATTATTTTGGAAAATATTATAATAATAGGAATAATAAAACGTTAGATAAATATCATGAATTCCAATTCAGACATACAACAATTTTCAATCTTTGTCACAAAGCATGCGTGCAAAAGAGCACGCAAACGCTATCGTTGGAATTCTGATACTTTGAAAAGAATGGCCATAAAAGCTTTTGATACAGGATTAAGAAGAAATAACACAGCCGGTTATCTAAAAATTTATCTGGATAAAAAGTTTGAAAAATATGAAAGGGCAAATAATTTAAGAGTGTATGGTGAAACGGTATTTGTATTTGTTCATAACCACTTGGTTACGGTGTGGACACTGCCGGTACAACTGCGTCCATTAGCTAAAGTCTTTCGATTGAAATATGAAAAATCAAAAATGGCTGTTAAGTCAAATTGTGCTGTTGCCGTATCCTTTATGCTTTTAAAATTTAAAGAAACGCCGGCTTATTTTTCTGAAGAAATCTATCAAAACGTTTCTGCTGTTTTTGATTATGGCATTACTTTCTGCGCCTGAAGTTTTATTTCCTCTCTTCGTAATGATTTATCAAGAATAAAAGTGCCGAATGGAACCAAAGATGCCAGGAAAGCAATCAGCGTTTTCTTAAATTTCCATTCCAGGTTTATTTTGGCAGCTATGAGGGCAAGAAGATAAAGCATAAAAAGCAATCCGTGAACCCATCCAACATACAATACCACCTGCGGATTTCCTGCGATATATTTTATCGGCATGGCAATAAATAATAGTGTTATAAAAGAAATTCCTTCAGCAATTCCAGTCATTCTTAGTCTTCCAATAGTTGTGTTTGAAAATTGTAAACTCATTTTTAAAGGCTTATGAATTTTAATAAAAGTAAATACAGGGCTACGTTTGATGCGAATATAAGAAAGTAATACTTAAGGTAAAAATTGCAGTACTTTCTTTTGAGTTACCATTCAAATTTGGTTTTCTGCCTTTCATATAGGAAATATGCAATTTCATGTACTATGTTTTGCATAGTACTTACTTTAAACTATATCTTTGTGATGTAATTCAATCAAAAAACAATTAAAACAAAAGAAAATGAAAACAACAATCAGCAACCAATCAGGAGATATCCTTGAAATTGCAAACCAGGTAATTTATTCTGCCAAAGTATTGGCCATTGGTTTATTTATTCCCTTTTTATTTGTATTTGGAATCACCTATCATTCAGATAAAAAGGTAGCAAACGATGAAACCAATATCAGTAAACCGCACCAGGTAATTTCTGAAAATAATAGTACAGTAGAATTCAACAGATTTTTATCAATGCTGTAAAAGCCGGAAGTTTTTTAAGGCTTCTTATCTGATTAAAACAGTTGAACCTTTCATGAAAATGTGTTTGCCGGTATCCCGCAAAATGTATTTTAAGGTCCATACATAAATACCGGCATCCTGCGGGTCGCCTTTTAAGGTTCCGTCCCATTTTTGAGTCCAGTCATTTGAATGAAAAACCAATTGGCCTAAACGGTTATAAACTTTGAATTCTAAATTATCAGCTTTGTAAGCGCCAAGTGGATAAAGAAAATCGTTTAGGCCGTCACCGTTAGGAGTAAATGCGTTAGGAACCGCGATATAACAGCTTTTCAGCACACGGATGTTATTTACTGCAGTGTCAAAACATCCCAGGTTGTTTTCAACAATCAATGTGACCGGATAGTTTTTTTCGGCAAGCAGAATCGGATATTTTTCCGGAAAAGGGTTTTCATTCATACTAAAATTACCATTCTGAAAGTTCCAGTCATAAGAAACGATATTACCAATACTGGTATTTTTAAAAACTGCGGAGTCTTCCGGACAAAGAATATTATTCGTTTCAAAAGCAGCTTTTAAATGATTGTCCAGAACAACTTTTTTGCTAACCGTATCGCTGCAGAATCCATTCGACACTGATAAGATAATTTGCTTTGTGCCAAAAGTATTGAAATAAGAAACCGGGTTTTGCAATTTACTTGTTCCATTATAATCCAGTTGCCAGAACCATTGATTTACTTCATGTTTCGCATCATGCATAAAATGTACCGTATCCCATTTACAG
>DATILZ010000110.1:0-7336 GCA_035475995.1 Hanamia sp.
TGAAGGAAGAAAAATTTATGAAGTGGAAAATATTATCCTCAACTTATTTATGCAGGCATCCATATTTTACCGCCCGAAAAGATAAATGTGAAACTCCGGATGGAAAAATTATTGACGAATATTTTGTAGTTGAGTTGCCTACAACAGTTTGTGCATTGCCGATAACGAAAGAAGGCAAAGTATTGATGGTAAGGCAATACAGGCATCCGATTCGTGAAGCAATTCTTGAAATCCCCGGAGGTTTTATTGATAAAGATGAATCACCTGAACAGGCAGTGAAAAGAGAATTAAAAGAAGAAACTGGCTATGAATTTTCTTCAGTGATCCGTGTTGGGAAGATTGCCGCTAATCCGGGTGTACTTGATAATTTTACCTATCTTTTTTTAGCAAAGGGTGGCATTAAGACCAGTGTTCAGAAGCTGGATAAAAATGAAGAACTTGAAGTGGAAGAGATTTCTTTGGAAGAATTAAAAACACTTTTCCTGCAAAATAAAATCGTACAATCGCTGCACAATAATTGTATTTTTTATGCCTTGAAAGAAATGGGAATGTTGTAATTTTTGTTATTTCAGCTTATTTTTTTCTTTCTATTTAGCCAATCTAAAATTATATTTTTACCTCGGCTATTACAAAAACACTTCCGCAAACAACTATTAAATCATTATTAGAAGCATTGTCGAGTGCGGATTTCAGCGCTTTGTTCACATCAGGAAAAGTATCGCCTGTCAATTGAAACTGCTTTGCTTTTTCTTTCAATTCTTCTTCCGGTAATGCACGGGGATTATGTGCTTTGGTAAAATAAAAGCTTGCATCTTTAGGAAATTGCGCCAATACTTTTTGAAGATCTTTGTCTTTTACCATTCCAAAAACAATATGAAGATTTTCGAATTTACTTTTATTGATTTGCTTTATCAATTGTTTTATGCCATCTTCGTTGTGCGCTACATCCAACGCCACTGTTGGATTTTCGTGAATGACATCCCATCTTCCAAAAAGCCCGGTAAGTTTTTTTACTTTTGATAGAGCGCTTTTAATCTTTTCTTCTTTAAATGAAAATTTATTTTTTAAAATTTCAATTGCTGTCAGAACTGTTAGAATATTTTTTTCCTGGTAAATGCCATTGAGATCAAGCGTGTAATTATTTTTCTCTTTGGTTTCTTTATTTAATATTTCCAAATCCAGATATTTTACGTCATATTTTGATGAAAGGATCTCAAATATTTTTTTAGCAAAAATTATTTTTGAATTCGTTTCTTTTGCTTTTTTTTCAAAAACAATTTTTGTTTCTTCTACAGTTTCCCCAATTACTACCGGAATATCCGGCTTGATAATTCCTGCTTTTTCATAAGCGATTTTCCCCAACGTATCTCCCAAGATATCAGTATGATCAAAACTGATATTGGTAATAATGGACAATAAAGGTGTGATCACATTCGTGCTGTCTAATCTGCCACCAAGGCCAGTTTCAATGACTGCTACATCCACTTTTTCTTCTGCAAAATAATCCAGCGACATTACAAAAGTCAGCTCAAAAAAAGAAGGTTTTATTTCTTCAGAAATGCCTTTTGTTTTTTCTACAAAATCAATCACAAAAGATTCGGCGATCATGTTTCCATTTATTTTGATCCTTTCCCTGAAATCTTTTAAGTGTGGCGAAGTGTATAAGCCGGTTTTATAATTATTCTCCTGCAAAACGGCGGCTAAAATATGGCTTACAGATCCTTTCCCATTTGTTCCTGCTACATGAATTGTTTTTATTTTATTTTGTGGATTACCTAAATAATTACACAACGCCAAAGTGTTTTTTAAATCCGCTTTATACGCCTTCACTCCGCTGTGACTAAACATGGGAAGTTTTGTGTACAGATAATTTATCGATTCTTGGTAGGTCAATTTATTGAATTGTGAATGGTGAATGGTGAGTTGTTTAAAGGTGAATTATGACTTGTGAATAATGAGCATTGAAAATTGAATGCGAATTTACAGTAACACTGCTAAATAAGGCGGCTGTTGACTATTTTTGCAGCCTCTTAGAAAAAATGACATGAAAAATTTGATAGAAGAATTAAAATGGCGTGGCCTTGTACATGATATTATTCCCGGCACGGAAGAACAACTCTCCAAAGAACCTACTGCCGGCTATGTAGGCTTTGATCCAACTGCAGACAGTCTTCACATCGGCAGTTTGATACCAATTATAGTATTGGTTCATATGCAAAATTATGGTCACAAGCCAATTGCATTAGTTGGTGGCGCTACAGGAATGGTGGGCGATCCCTCAGGAAAAAGTGCAGAGCGAAATTTATTAAGCAAAGAAGTTCTTGATAAAAATGTAGCCGCAGTAAAGCAACAATTATCCAGGTTTCTTGATTTTAATTCTGATAAAAGTAACGCGGCTGAAATGGTGAATAATTACGATTGGTTTCACAATATTTCTTTTTTAGATTTCATCCGCGATACCGGAAAACACATTTCTGTAAATTATATGATGTCGAAAGAGAGTGTTAAAAAAAGGCTTGAAGGTGACAATGGAATGAGTTTTACAGAGTTTACTTACCAGCTTGTGCAGGGGTATGATTTTTATTGGCTGTATCAAAATAAAAATTGCAAATTACAATTTGGTGGCAGTGATCAGTGGGGAAATATTGTAACCGGAACAGAACTGATTCGCAGAAAAACCGGCGGTGAAGCATTCGCATTTACCTGTCCTTTATTAACCAAATCTGATGGAAGCAAATTTGGCAAAAGTGAGAAAGGAAATATCTGGTTGGATCCTACAAAAACTTCGCCTTATACTTTTTACCAGTTTTGGTTAAATACGGCGGATGCAGATGCTGAACGGTTTTTAAAAGTATTTACTTTTTTATCTGAAAAAGAAATTAACGATTTGGTAGAGCAGCATAAGGGAAATGAGCACCAGCGTATACTTCAGAAAAAATTAGCAGAAGAAGTAACGACTTTTGTACATTCAAAAAAAGATTATGAATTTGCTGTAAAAGCTTCCTCTATTTTATTTAATAATGACACTGCCGAAATATTGAAAGAATTGAATGAGGAACAATTACTGCAGGTGATGGAAGGTGTACCAACTGTAGAAATAGAAAAGGAAAAATTAAACGATTTGGATTTGATCAGTTTATTGGCCGAAACAAAAATTTTGCCGAGCAAAAGTGAAGCAAAAAAAATGCTTGCAGGCGGAGGCATTTTTATCAATAAAGAAAAAGTAATTTCTGTTGATGAAAAAGTAAATGCTGTTGAGCTTTTAAATGGAAAATATCTATTGATACAAAAAGGGAAGAAGAATTATTATTTGTTGAAAGTGATTTAGAAGCTAAGATTTTATTAAGTCGAGATCGTAATATTCTTTCACATAAATATGATTTTGAAGAGAGTCGGATGTGCATGGTGAAAACGCATGTGATTCCATTCCGGCAGTGCATTTAAATATCCTAAATCAATTTTAGTTTTTTATAAAACCGGCAGATTATCGGAACCTGTATGGTTTATCTGAATTAAATAAACTGAATGTTTTTTACAATAATTAAATCCGCCTTATTTGTTGTTTTGCTGTAAATAAATAATAAATTGGATCATGTTAACTTTTCAATAATTTCATCTGTATTACCCACTTCTCCCATGCGTGGAAAAATATATTTTATGCTTCGCTCCTGTGATTCAGGAACCGAATCTGTCATCGCATCTTTGGCAAAAGTGATATTGTAACCACGTTCACTTGCCTGCCCTACCTTCCACGCCGATGCTCGTGGAGATATCCCCAAGCACAATGCTGGTAATATTTCTTTTTTTCAACTCTTTATCAAGGGCAGTTTTATAAAAAGCACCACAGGTTTGTTTGGTAATATAAATATCACCTGGATTAGTTTTGATTTCCGGAATGGTATGAAGTGAACTTCCTTCAAAAGCCGTACTGTCCGGGGGGTAGCATCTTTTCTTGCTTTTGACCAAGACGCTTGCAAAGGATTTACATTAACTACTACCACCGGCAAACCAGCATTGTGAAAAGCATCTATAAGTTTCACTACATTTCCAACAACCTTAGTTGCAACATCAGCAGGAACATGTTTTAGAATGCCATTTTGCAGATCAATTTAAACAAGGGCAGTGTTTTGTCAAGAGCGGTAATCATTTTTCTTTTATTAAATTATTTGTGAAATGTTTTTGAATTCCTGAAGTAGCGGAAATAGAAAAACGAATTTAATAAAAATATCGGGGTTGATTTTAAAAGAAATGGAATGCAATTCTTTTATGAAAATATTGTTTAAGGATGTGTGTAATATTTACAGCTTTGCCAAACGCAAATTGCTTTAATTCAAGGAAAATTCAAACCATATCGGAATATGATCTGAAATCATTCTTGCTTCTTTTAAAGAAATAAAAGATTTATAAAAATGAATCACGCCTGAATTGATAAATCGCGTTTTTTCAGGATGATAAAAAATATTATCAAATTCAGAAGCGAGACAATCATCATTTATTGGTTTCATTTTTAAAGAAGTTTTTTGCCCGGTAAAAATCGGCTGATATCCCATCTTCTTTAAAGGATTAAAAACAGTATGTGATTGCGGGCAATTGAAATCACCGCAAAAGATGAGATTTTTATCAGCATATTCTGCCGGTAGAAATTTAAAGTATTTAATTTCTGTTTCCGGTTGCATTTTTTTGGTGATTGCATGAAAATTAACCAGCGTAAAAGTTTTATCTTTTATTTTGAATGTAGCAAAAAATGGTTCGCGGTTTATTTCATTTGAATATTCAATTTCAAGCCATGGCATTCCTATGATACTCACTTTAGAAGTCTTCCAGATAAAAGCGTATCGTTCCCTTTTATAAGAATTTTCGCCGCTGGTAAGATCGCTGATTCTGTAATCCCATTTGCTGCCTTTTCTGTTTAATTCATCTGCAAGCCGCGCTACCGCCCCTGCACCTCCATCTCCTCCCACCACTTCCTGAATGGCAATAATATCAAAGTCTTTTATTGTATTAGCGATAAAACTTATTACAACTTCTGGTTTTGATTTGCCAAGGTTTTCCAGATTCCAGGAAGCGATTTTAATTTGAGCTGAAAGACCTTTGATTGTGAATAAGAAAAGTAGAATGATTACCGGTTTTTTCATTTTTGTAAGTCCGCAGTTTTAGAAGCAGCAGTTATTTTGTTCAAATATCATGATTTCGTTTACTGCTACTTTAAGTAGCATGTTAGAACATTTTTGGGCAGGGACGTTCGAACCGTTGTCACAAATCTTCTTCCCTTTCCAGCATTAGTACAGCACTTTGCGGCACAATAAAATATTTATCACCTCCATACATTACTTCTGTTGCGGCGCTCATGAGGAAGATCGCAAGATCGCCTTCCTTTGCCTGCAAAGGCACATACTTTATTTTTTCTTCTTCGCCTTTCCACGATTCTTCCTCAACAGGCATAGGAATTGCGTAACCTGGTCCCGCTTTGATCACATATCCCTGTTGTACTTTTTCTTTTTCCTGCACACCTGGAGGCAGGTAAAGGCCACTGGCTGTTCTTTCATCCGGTAGCGCAGGTTTAATTAACAACCTGTCACCAATTACGATTAGTTTTTTAAGCTTATTATCAGGAGTTATGTGCATAGATTTTCTTTCTGCAAAAATAATGCGCTAATAACGGAACGTGTTAAACCTGATTAAAAGCTGAGGAAATAATATCATTAATAAAGGTTAGAGTTATATCTTTCATACAGTTACATTTTCCCTTAAAGCAGATACATAAGAAGCTTTGTACTTCAGTAAAGCAACAAATAAATGCTTTTTGTTGTTATCTTCATCTTATATTTTTAATACAGTTTGGGCTTGAAAATCAAAAATCGACTTGCATGAGTAAAAAATTCTTTTTTATATTTTTCCAGCTTTGCTTTATCAGTAGCATGATAAAAAGCCAGGGTACAAATGCTGAAAATAATAAGGCTAAACTGATTGGTCAAATTGATAGTATTTTAAACAGCCAGGTGGCCAATGATCTTATTCCTGGTGCAGTAATTCAAATAAAAAAAGATGGCAAAATTATTTATAAGCATGCTTATGGATATGCGCAGAAATATGATATCAACCACCAGCTGCTCAATCCGGCGATGCCGATGAATACCGCCACACTTTTTGATATGGCTTCCCTTACCAAAGTAATCGGTACTACTACTTCTATAATGCTGCTGGTGGATAGAGGAGTTATTAAAATAGATGATCCAATAGGAAAATATATCAAAAGCTTTGATACAGGAGCTAAAAAAACGATAACTATTAGAAATCTGCTCACGCATACTGCAGGATTAATTGAATGGTACCCGCTTTTTTATTTTTCCCACGATAAACAAACCAGTTATAAAGTGATAGGAGAATTGCCGCTTAAATATTCGGTTGGAAAACAGCGCCATTACAGTGATTTGGGTTTTATTCTTTTGCAGCAAATCATTGAAAAAGTTTCCGGCATGCCTTTAGATCAATTTGAAAAACAAAACATTTTTATTCCTTTGGGAATGACGCATACAATGTATAATCCTCTCCAACACGGAAGAACTACCAATATTGCCGCTACTTCTTTGGGTAATCCTTATGAGACAAGAATGGTTTATGATTCTTCACTTGGCTATTCAGTAAAAGGCCTTGATCCGGCGAGCTGGAACGGGTGGAGGCATTATGTGCTAAAAGGAGAAGTAAATGATGGAAATGCCTGGTATGCCAATGGCGGTATTGCCGGTTCAGCAGGATTATTTTCTACTGTGGATGACATGCAGAAACTGGTGGATATGCTTATGAATAAAGGGAAAGTAGGTAACAAACAATTTATTTCAAACCGCATAATTGATTCTTTTTTTGTGAAAGATCAATTCAATAATGGATTGGGTTGGATGATGGACACCAGCGATTCTTTTCTGAAAGATGGTCCGGAAGGCACTTTTGGCCATACAGGTTTTACCGGAACGAGTATTATGGTAATTCCCAAATATACTGTCTCTATCATCCTTTTGATCAATCGTCAGAATATGGGCTTATTGAAAAGCGGCTATTACTATAATGTAAGTCCGGTGCGGAAGGAGATTTTTGAAGCTACATTAAAGTTTTATCAACATTAAGTTATTTGAATTACCAATTCATAAATGAAAATGTAACAATCCGGTTTGAGAACATGGGTGTAAAATCCTGCAATAAACAAATAAATATTGCGCTTTTGTAATTCGCATTTGAACTCAAATGATTGTCGTGAAAAACGCCTTAGTTTGTCGTAATTACCCCCTCATTTATTTGCAGAATCACTTTAAGTTTGTTTTGTAAAAAAAGAAAGTATTTT
>DATILZ010000111.1:0-2211 GCA_035475995.1 Hanamia sp.
ATCCCATCGGTAGTTTCTTTTCTTCTGAAGGTTTTGCTTTTTTGGGTGGATTTATTGTAGCCACTTTTGCCATGTGGTTTTATCATTACAAATTTGGTGTACAACGCATGCGCATGGCCGATGCATTGGCACCCTCATTAATGCTGAGTTATTCGTTGGGAAGGCTGGGTTGCCAGATTGCAGGCGACGGCGACTGGGGGATTAACAACTTAAATCCGAAACCATTTGCATGGCTGCCAGAGTGGTTATGGAGTTATAATTATCCGCATAATATTTTACGTAAAGGAATTTACATGCCGGGCTGCACCTGGGATGATTATTGCAACAAGCTTGCCGTTGGCGTTTATCCTACTCCTTTATATGAACTGATAATTGGTTTATTATTATTTACGATTTTAATGCTCATAAGAAAACGTTTAAAACTGGCAGGCCGCATTTCCGCTTTCTATTTAATGTTTATGGCGATTGAACGTTTTTTTATTGAAAAAATAAGAGTGGATGTGCGTTATCATTTCTTAGGGCTTCATCCGACACAGGCGGAAATACTTTCTGTGTTTTGTTTTGCTTGCGGTGTAGTTTTATATGTAATTGCACCAAAACTTAAGGCTAATAACTCAAATAATATGGAATCTTTAATTCCCAAAGAATGATGATAAGTAATGTGACTCTATTTGTCGTGCTGTAAGTCTAATTAAAGAGTTGCGAAAAAAGAGCCGGAACAGCATACTAATTATTTTCCCAAAAAATAAAAAAAACGTTCATAGAAATGCTAAATGAGAAAAAAAATTAGCTGCGTTTTAAGCACTCGTTTTTAAAAATATCAATCGTTTTTTTCCAAAGAAAAATTACATTTGTTTTTTTAATTAAATAAAACATTTATGAAGAAGATTATTGTAATAATCATTGCGGCTTTTGTGGTGATCCTTCCGGGGTGTAAAAGCGGAAGTGGCACTAATCCAAAGGAAGTGCTCAATCATTTTTTTGATGCGCTTTCAAAAAAAGATATTAATGAAGCAAAAAAATATGCAACCAAAGACAGCGACGGAATGCTAAGCATGATGCAAATGGGAATGCAAAATATGAATAATGATCATGCTGATAAAATGATGGGAATGATCAATAACATGCAAATGGGCGATGCTACGATCATGGGAGACAAAGCGACTGTGCCGGTGAAAGATAAAAAATCCGGCGAAACTACCAACTTCCTTTTGAAGAAGGAAGACGGAGAGTGGAAAGTAGCTTTTGATATGGCTACTTTGATGGATATGGCCAACAAAAAAATGAAAGAACATGGCATGAACGGAATGGGAAATATGAATGGCTCTGATAGCGCAGGTGTCAATGAAAGTATCGACAGCGCTAATCTTCATCTGAAAGAAAAAATGGATCGGGCGCAAAAATTAATGGATAGCCTGAAGGCTGCGCAACAAAAATAATAAGGAACATTACTATCAATTATTCAAAAAAACACTTCTAAAAAAAGTGTTTTTTTATTTTCAACCAAAAAGATATTTACCTTCATTTATAAAATGAAAAAATGAAACGTGTATTAATTGTTTTTGGAATTTTCACGATCACCCTCGCTGCCTGCAACAATTCTGCAACTGTTGACAAGAGTGATCCATTGGAATCAGGCAGGGGGTTTATCGAAGCATCTTTGAAAGGAGATTATGTCAAAGCACAAAAATATTTATTGCCGGATAGTACAAATATGGAATATCTTGAGACCTACAAAACGTTCAACAATAACCTGAACGCTGAAGACAGGCGCGGCTACAGCGATGCGAATATTATTATTGATTCTTCCATTGCAAAATCAGATTCTGTTGACATTATTTATTATACCAACAGTTATAAAAACAAACCATCAAAAATTAAATTGGTAAAGAAGAATAATGAATGGCTGGTGGATTTTAAATATACTTTTATCGGGAATTAGATTTCTTTAATAGAAAAATAAGAAATGAAAATTGTTTTGCTCGTAGGTTTAGGAAGTTTTATCGGAGGAATTTCACGCTACCTGGTTACATTGTTTGTTCAAAATAAAATCCTTTCTGCATTCCCGTATGGAACGCTTGTCGTAAATATTACCGGATGTTTTTTGATTGGCGTTATTTACGCTCTAAGCGAAAGGGCAAACTGGAATCCTGAATGGAGGATTTTCCTCGCCACTGGAATTATGGGCGGATTTACCACCTTCTCTTCTTT
>DATILZ010000112.1:0-8008 GCA_035475995.1 Hanamia sp.
CAACTTATGAATATGTTTTGACTTTTTCCAGGTTATTATACAATAATTATCGCCTACTAAACTGCTGAGTTTGCCACTCTTTGCCATTGTTAACACGGATAAAATAAATATCCTGCTTTAAATCTGAAATATCAAAGAGTACTTTGCTATTGCCTTGTAAATAATTCAATTGTTTAACGACATTCCCGATTTTATCTGTTATCTGAATTTCATGAATGGACATGGTTTTATCTGCCATATCACTTTGTTGGTCTAATACAACATTGATGGAACTATTCGCAGGATTTGGAGATACAGTGAATCCAAAGCCACATTTTTGCACAATATGATAATTACCGGGACTCCAAAAACTCCAATCACATCCATTCTTTACTCTATACCTTATTGTTACTACATATGAGTTATTAGCAGGCATTTGAAATCCTACACTTATTCCTGCTTTATCAACAGTACCTGAAAGACAATTATAAATACCTGAATTGTTTGTTAACTGGTAACCATATGGGCTCGATATCTGCCATTCCACCTCCGTGATCCCTGCCAGATCTTTTAAAGAGCATCCAGTGAAAACATTAGTACCAACCTTGTAACTTACGCCAAATGAAACTGGTTGGTAGGAAGCAGTAACACATGAGGGACCATTTTTTTCAAAATTGAAATTTGACATATTTGGGGATCCGACATTAATAGTCTTAAATCTGTTAACAGTTATTCCGCAAGAATTTATTGTGGCTGTAATATCAACCGTTCCATCACCACCCTTGGTTAATATTTCCGGATTGCCGATTGGTGATATTGTAGCAACACTCGTATTTGAAGATACCCACGTAACATTACCTGTATAAGAAATTCCATTATTAGTTAAGACAAAGTTGAGATGACCCGGAGCAAAGATCAGCATTACCAGAGATGCTTAAAACGCTAACATCTTCTGTCAATGTAGAAACAGGGGTGGTATTAGTTGTCATCAGATTTGTACCGGTTGGGTCAAGTCAATTGCTCAGTCTTGTCGCATTAGTTCCTCCTCCTGCCCATGAAACATCAAAACTTCCATAATAATCCCACAACTGGGTTCCACTGCATTCCGAAAGGCCCCATGCAATTGACCCATAATTCTGTGATTTTCATCAAATAGTGGCGAACCTGAAGAACCTCATTCTGTTACAGCTGTCACCGTTTGCCCTGCACCATTATTTTGGGCACTCCAATTTACCTGCCAATGAGTGGTTCCACTCGTGTACCATCCCGTTCTGGTGACCGGATTGTTACCTTTGCTAATTTTCATCACATCGCCTGCCGGATGATGAATGCCTGTCGCATTCTGCGCCGCAGTTGAACTTCTTGTCCATCTGGCATAATTAATACCTGAATTCACCGGAAGTATATTATTTAACTCAACAAGACAAAAATCTGAATTACTCCAGTTAGCTCTTAAAGTTGATCCGTTATATGTTACTCCATCAGCGTTTTGTGAAGGAGTACAAGTAGCACTCCATGCCTAAAAGGTAAATCTCCAATTTGATACATTCCGTATTAGTGTGGCCAATTCATAAACATGATTTGCTGTAAGAAAAAGCGGCCTATTGGAACCGCATGCATTCATAATCATAGAGCCACTAAAAGCTCCGCTACCATCACCACTTATACCTAAAGCTACTGAATTTCTTTCCTGCTCCCATCCATTACTTAAGGGGCAAACGACATTAATTTCGCAAGCTCCAGATTGGCCAAAACGGCTTACCTTAGAATAGAATTCTTTATACCCGTAGGCACGTTATTTGAATGAAGTAATAGTTGATCTTTTGTTTCAGTTGGAGTTTTAATTTCAATAATTAAAAATTGACCATCATAAACCCAACTACCCCATGTTTTATTGTCGTTATTTTCACTTTCAGTTACAGCACCTGTAATCATATTTCCCTTCTCATTATATACATACATTTCTGTACCTTTCGGAAGCCAGAATTTATCAAAATTAATGCTACAAGTTACAGCTCCATTAAGTTTTAGAGTAAATTTTCCATAAGGATAATCATTGTCGTGTTCCAATTAATAAGCTTTGCTATGTTGAGTTCAATGGAAATAGGAACAGCAATTTTTAAAATTTTTTCTCCGTTTGAGTTAGAAATTTCTCTTTTCTCTGTTGCTAATAAATCGCTGATATTTTTAGCTGGTAATTCAAAATCCACAATCGTATTGTAAGCTTTTTTAAAAAAAACAGAGAGTGTAAAGTAGATTGTGTAAACGGTTTTAGATTTGGCACCTGTCTTCAAATATAATGATAAATTGATTTTTCTTATTGTATGAACGAAAAAATGCTTTTACATGTTGAAAAACGGAGCCCGTTCAAAAAAAATGAATCTTCGGATAAAGACAAATACTTTTAAAATTGTATCAAAAAAGAACATAAGTTGTATCAATACCGGACACTTTTATTTTTTTTTTACTTCATAAGGATATAATAGACAGTTAAAAGATAAATGGTTTAATTTTTTGTGGATAATCAGCAGTTTATTCATTAACTGGAATAAGTTACGAAAGACAAGGACTTTCAGTTCAGCTAATCTTTTGGAATTAAGTACGTTCTGAGTAATAATATAATAATTAATAATTCAATTAATTAAAATGTTTAAAAATTATTTTAAAACAGCCTTTCGCAACCTCCGAAAACACAAATTGTATTCAGCAATTAATGTTTTCGGATTAACGGTTGGTTTAGCGGCCTGTCTTTTAATCGGCGTTTATATCAACCAGGAATTGAGCTATGATAAATTCAATGTAAATGCAGACCGGATCGTAAGGGCAACCATGGAATACAGACAGGCGGGAACAGTAAGCCTAACCGCTAACACAGGAACCAAACCGGGCCCGCAATTCAAAAGAACTTTTCCTTCGATAGAAGAATATGCACGTACTTTCATTTCACATCGCGTGATAAAAAGTGGTGATAAAACTTTCGATGAATCGGGTGTGCTTTATGCCGATCAGCCTTTTTTTAAAATATTCTCTTTCAATATTATTGAGGGAAATGCAGCAACAGCGCTTGATGCGCCGGATAAAATGGTGATCACAAAATCAATGGCTAAAAAGTATTTTGGCGATCAGGATCCTATCAATAAAACATTGAGTAGCGGCGGAAAAGATTTCAGGATCTCTGCTGTTTGCGAAGATGCACCACAGAACTCACAAATAAAATTTGATTTCGTAACACAGTTTGCAAATCTTGGGAATAATGTAAAAGATGAAATTTGGTGGACCGCCAACTGGATCACTTATTTTTTAGTGAAAGATAAAAAGGATATTCCTCAATTGCAGCAACAGATCAGCAGTTACATGAAAACGCCGGAAGTGAGAGCAGAAGCCCGTTTGGGAGGAAGCGACTATCTTACGTATCATTTGGAGCCTCTCACAAAAGTTCATTTGTACTCAAAACTTCCGGGCTTTGAACCCAACAGCAGCATCACTTATATTTATATGCTAGCTTTGATTGCGTTATTGATCCTCATAATTGCTTGTGCCAATTATACCAATCTCGCCACTGCCCAATCTGCCGGAAGAAGCGGAGAAATCGGAATGCGAAAAGTAATGGGCGCATCAAAAAGACAAGTGTTTTTTCAGTTCATCAGCGAATCATCTGTAATTACTTTTTTAGCTGCAGCACTGGCTTTTTTACTCAGTATATTTTTAATTCCTTATTTCAATGATATCACAGGGAAACATTTTACTCCTGATATTCTGATGCAACCTATGCCGGTCATTGCATTGATTCTTTTCACAATTGCAGTTAGTTTTTTTGCAGGTCTTTATCCTGCTTTGGTTTTGTCAGGGATGCAAATTATGGGCGTATTAAAGAAAGGATTTTCTTTTACCGGTGGTAACAATTTGCTTCGAAAAACGCTGATTGTTGCGCAGTTTGGCATCTCGATCTTCCTCATTATTTACACCGTAATCATTTTGCAGCAAATGCATTTTATGCAAACAAAAGACCTTGGCTACGATAAAGATCATGTGTTAGTTTTGCCATTAAGCAACGATATGCTAAAAAAATTTGAAAACCTGAAAAGCGCTTTCGCACAGGTTCCTGGCGTGGAGGCAATCACCGCTTCTTATCAAACTCCCGAAAATGTAGAATGGAGTGACGGAATTACAGCAATTGATGAAAATGGGAAACATGATATTTCATTAAATGCCATGCCGGTCGATCTCGATTTTACGAAAACAATGAAAATGCAAATGATTGCAGGACGTGATTTTCAGCAATCAGATTTTGGAATGATGGATACTTCTAATAACGATGCCAATTTTCAGCAGCCTTATATCATCAATGAAACACTGGCAAAAAAAATAGGATGGACTCCGCAGAAGGCGATTGGTAAAACGATTGAAAAGGGTGTAGCAGGGCCGGTTGTTGGAGTGGTAAAAGATTTCAATTTCACAAGTCTCCATGACCCGATCGGGCCGATGCTTATTTTTCTTAATCGTGATTTGTCCCGCGATTACATGATCCGCATCAATGGAAATAATACAAAACAAACTCTTGCCGGAATCGAAACTGTCTGGAAACAACGCGTTCCGGAACGTCCGTTTAATTATCATTTTTTAGATGAGGATTATAACAAATTGTATTTAGCCGAGCAGAAAATTTCTGAATTGTTTGGTGTGGCCGCAGCGCTAGCAATTGTTCTTGCCTGTCTTGGTTTATTTGGCCTTGCCGCATTCACAACAGTTCAGCGTACAAAAGAAATTGGTATCAGAAGAGTGTTGGGTGCAAACGTCAGCAACATCACTTTATTGATAGCAAAAAACTTTTTGGAATTAATTGGAATCGCAATTCTCCTGGCCATTCCACTGGCCTGGTGGACCGGTAACAAATGGCTGGAAGATTTTGCTTATCGGATTCCTGTTCATGCTTATGTTTTTGTGGTGGTGGCGCTCGTAACAGCACTCCTCGCATTGGCAACAGTAAGCTATCATTCTGTAAAGACAGCATTAACAAATCCGGTGAAGAGTTTGAGAAGTGAATAATGATTGATCAACTGTCAGAGCATCATAACGATTAAATAAAAAAATATGTTCAAAAATTATTTGAAGACTGCACTAAGAAATTTTGGGCGAAACAAAATGTTTTCCGCCATCAATGTGCTGGGATTATCAATTGGTATCAGCGCTGCATTGGTCATCTTTTTGATCGTTCATTATGAATTCAGTTTTGACAAGTTTGAGAAAGACAGCAACCGGATTTATCGGGTGGTTATTGATGCGAAATTTAATGGAGTGGAAGGTCATAGTACAGGCGTGCAGGCGCCTCTCAGCGCTGCCATTCAAAATGAAGTAACCGGTGTGGATGAGACTATACCGCTTATGCAATTCCAGGGAGATGCAAATGCGAAGGTGAGTATCAAAAGATCGGCAACAAATGAAGTTGTTTTCAAAAAACAACCCAACATAATTTTTACAAATCGGCAATATTTCCAGTTGCTGAATTATCAATTTATTGCAGGTTCTGCAGAAACAGCCATGAAAGATCCATTTTCAGTGATACTTACTGAAAGCCGTGCGAGGCAATACTTTCCTCATATTAGTGATGTCGATATTATTGGACGGCAAATAACTTATAATGATGATCTCACTGCAACCGTTTCAGCCATTGTCAAAGATTTGAATCAGCAAACAGTTTTTAATGCATCAGAATTTATTTCTTATGCCACAATAGCAAAAACCAACTTGCAAAAACAATTCATGATGGATGTGTGGAACGATTGGATGGCCTACTCACAGGTGTATATAAAACTTGCAAAAGGCATAACTCCTGGAAGTGTGGAAGCGCAGCTAAAAAATCTTTTGAATAAATATAATAAAGACGCTAACAAAGATGAGGCTAACACACTTGCTTTCCATTTACAACCTTTGAATGATATACATTTTAATAAAAATTATCCTGCTGTAGCCGGAAGAATTGCAGATAAATCCACACTTTATGGATTACTGGCAATCGCCGCTTTTTTGTTGCTATTAGGTTGTATCAATTTTATTAATCTTACCACGGCTCAGGCTTCGCGTCGTGCAAAAGAAATTGGTATCAGAAAAACAATGGGAAGTTCTAAAAAAAACCTGGTGTTTCAGTTTCTGTCAGAAACATTTTTTATTACAATAATAGCTACAATTTTATGTATCGCGGTAACTCCTTTTTTATTAAAAATGTTTGCAGATTTTATTCCGCCCGGTTTGCATTTCGATTTATTGCACCAACCTGCTATTCTTATTTTTTTATTATTGCTCACGATAGTTGTCAGTTTTCTTTCCGGTTTATATCCGGCGCTGATCCTTTCAGGATTCAAGCCAATCTTGGTTTTGAAGAATCAGGCTCTTTCCGGCTCAGGACAAACGCGCAATGTATGGGTACGAAAAACGCTCACCGTTTCTCAGTTTGTAATAGCACAATTTTTTGTGATTGCTACAGTCATAGTCAGCAAACAAATTAATTTTTCTTTGAACCAGGACTTGGGTTTTACTACAAATGGTATCATCACTTTTGATACACCACGTGATACAGTAGCAGCGCATCAGCAACAATTGCTGAACGAAATTAATGCAGTGCCGGAAGTAGCAATAGCAGGCACCGGTTTTTTCTCTCCTGCTGATGTAGGAGTTGCTTATACAAATATTTCTTACGCAGAAAAAAAAGATTTAAAAGCCAATATACAAATCAGGTGGGGCGATCCAAATTATATTAAAGTGTACCAGATAAAATTATTGGCGGGAAGAAATGTACAACCCAGCGATACGATGAAAGAATTTATTATTAATAATACTTACGCAAAATTATTAGGCTTTCAAAAACCTGAAGATGCGCTTGGAAAACAATTAAATTTTAATGGTAAGACGATGCCAATAGTTGGCGTAATGCAGGATTTCCACGAACAATCAACGCATGCATTAATTGATCCGCTTGTATTTGCGGGAAGCACGGGCTCTACATTTCATATTCGTCTAAAACCAAATGGCGCTGGAGGAGAGGGATGGAAAAATGGGATCGGCAAAATTCAAAAAGCATTTAGAAATACTTATCCCGAAGCTGATTTCGATTACAAATTTGTGGATGAAAAAATTGCCAATCTTTATAAAAGCGAACGGCAAACTGCAAGCTTGTTAGCATGGTCAACCGGCCTTGCGATTTTAATAAGTTGTCTTGGATTATCAGGCCTTGTAATTTTTACAACAAATAGCCGCGCAAAAGAAATTGGTGTAAGAAAAGTATTGGGCGCTTCGGTTGCGCAAATTGTTTCTGTGCTGTCATCTGATTTTATGCGGTTGGTATTTCTGGCTTTCATTATTGCTGCCCCAATTGCTTACTGGGCGTCGTATAAATGGTTACAGGATTTTGCTTACCGTACAAAAATGAGTTGGTGGGTATTTGCCTTAAGCGGGTTTGCAATGTTATTGCTGGCGCTTCTCACATTGAGTATCGAAACAATAAAGGCCGCACGAGCAAATCCTGTAAAGAGCTTGAGAAGTGAGTAATGTAATAATGTACTGATTAAATAATGTGTTCAAAGGTCTGACGATGTCTGAAAATATTAATAACTATAAATAAAAAAACATGAAAAAAATCGTTTTCTTTTTGTTGCTTTCAAGTATTTGCCTGGCAATTAATGCGCAAAACAGATCCTCAAAAGCGCCTTATTTAACGAAGTCGTTATCCGGTGAATCCATAAAAAATATAACTGCTGAAACCAGTGGTGGAAATATTACTGTCACCGCGGTGAATAGTTCAGAAGCACGCGTTGAAGTTTATGTTTCACAAAATGGCAACAATCAAAATCCGCTTTCAAATGATGAATTAAAGTCAAGGATAAATGAAGATTATGATTTGAATATTTCTGTAAATAAAAATCAACTTACTGCAATCGCTAAATCAAAACATGCATTAAACTGGAAGCGTTCTTTGAATTTTTCTTTTAAAATTTATGTTCCTTCAAATGTGTCAACCAATTTAAAAACCAGCGGC
>DATILZ010000113.1:0-7148 GCA_035475995.1 Hanamia sp.
GGCCTTTGGTATCTTTACGACGATACAGCTAAGGTCATCACCAAATATACCTTTCACCTCGATACACTTCTTTCAACAATTGATATGGATTCTCTTGGTAAGGCTAATGTCAAAATAAAACAGGACACAACCGGCGAAGTAGAAGCAAGTTATAAAGGTGGCAATGGCAAAATCCGTTCATTTATTTCTTCAAATTTTAAACTTCCTCAACGCACAATTTCTCTTCATAAAGACGGAACTGTAAAAATCAGATTTGTAATAGACACAGAAGGAGAAGTAATAGAGATTGCGGTTTTACAATCCGTAGAATTTGCTTTTGATGAAGAAGCCATGCGGGTAATTTCATTAATGAAAAAATGGAATCCCGCATCAGACAAAGGCAAAAAAGTAAAAGCTTACCGTATTCAGCCAATTACAATTTCTCTCTGAGCAATAATCTTTTTATACAACATTTACCGCATCATATACCAGCACTTTGCTCCACAAATGCGAACAATCTTCGATAAATTTCAGATGTATCGGATCAGTTTGATAAATATCCTGATCTTCCTTATTGTCGAACAATAATAACCAGGAAACAGACCAGGTGGTATCAATCACATCCCGATTCGTTGCTGCCGGTTTGCCAATATGAAAATCTTTGATAGCCGATGCTTTAGAAAGCTTATTTAATCCTTCAATCAGTTGTTGCAAATCTTCTTTACTTTCCGTTTTTTTTAGCCAAAAAAAGACATGATGGATAAAGCCATCTTTTTGAATAATCATATAAAATGGGTTTTAAAAAATTTACTGGGTAATATATTGAAATACAAATTGATCTTATTTATGCCTTTACTGCATTAGCCAGCCACATCAAATTAACGAATTAACCATCGCTTCCATTTTCACTTTGCATTCTTCATATTCTTTTTCAGCAATGCTTTTCCATGTAATGGCAGAGCCTGCCTGGATTGATATGTAGCCGTTCTTTTCATTATACAGAATACTTCTGATTACTACGTTAAAATCAAAATCACCAGCAGGACTTATATATCCAACAGTTCCTGAAAATAAACCACGTTTGGTTTTTTCATATTTTTCTATCAATTCCATTACCCGCTTCTTTGGAGCTCCTGTCATAGATCCCATTGGAAATGTGGCGGATAAAATTTCCCCAAAAGAAATCCCTTCACGCAGTTTACCGCTAATAGTAGAGATCATTTGATGCACCTGCGGAAAAGAATATATCTTTTGAAATTCCTTTACCAAAACACTTCCTTCATCGCATATCTTGCTCAGATCGTTTCTTACCAGGTCAACGATCATCACATTTTCTGCCCGCTCTTTTTCATCTGTATGAAGTTTTTCTATTTCCGATTCCGCATTTTCATCAGTTCGTTTTGAAGTGCCTTTTATCGGTTGTGAAATAATAACATCGCCTGTCTTCTTTAAGTATCTTTCAGGGCTGGCGCACAACAGGTATTTTTCATCGAGTTTGTAAAATGCTGCAAACGGATTGGGAGAAATCTGGCAAAGTGTTTTAAAAACATTTACAGGATCTATTTGCACATTTTCTGCAAAATACTCCTGGCAAAAACAGATCTCATAACAATCTCCTCTCAGGATATGCTGCTGCAAATATTCTATCGTTTGCAAATATTCTTGTTTTGAAAACCGGCTTTCCAATACTGCTTGTACAAACATTTTTTTATTGGGGATAATTGAAATGATTTGCTCAAAAATTTCAGCAGTATCGATGTTTTCTCCGGCACCGATTTTCACCGTTTCTTTTGATAAAATAAACACAACCTGAGGAACAAAAAAGTAAAAATCAGGAAAGCCAATTCCGTCTTTATTGTTTGAGGAAAGATTCTCTATTTGATTTTTCAAATCATAAGATACATGGCCGAATATCCAGTCATTGTTTTGCTTTAAGAATTTATCCAGTGATTCAAGACCATTTTTTTCGTCAGAAATTATTGATTGAATATTGCCGCAGGCGGCAATACAATCGTACGATTTATCAAATTCATAATCATGATTATCCAGAAAACAAAAATTGCTGAACTTCTTTGCGAACTCCAGCAATTTATATTTAAAAAGATAAAAATCAGTAAGTGTGTATGAACAATATTTCCTTTTCAAAATGAGGTATCAGACCATCCGATATTTTTTTAAAAATCTTCATCGTCATCAAAAAGGTCATCGCCTTCATCAAAAAGGTTGATACTTTTGAAATCATCATCGCCTTCAAAATCATCATCTTCTTTTCCTTTCTTACCGGCTTTTTTCGCTTTGGATTTTGGAATATCAAATTCCTCAAAATCAGGGTCAAAGTCGTCCTCTTCTACCTTTTCCCAATCATCTTCAATTTCGACATCGTCGTCGTCATCATCATCGTCTTTTCTTTTTTTAGAAGCAGATGTTTTACCTTTCTTCACGGGAATATCATCTTCCTCATCGAAATCATCATCATCATCATCTTTCTTTGTTTCCTTTTTTGAAGAAGATTTTGAAGCTGCGCCCGTAGTTTTTTTAGCTGTAAATTGTTTTTCCTTTTCAGATTTTGCTTTCATATTTTCCAAGGATTTTTTTGTAAAATTTCAATTTCATTTTCAATTATCCAAAAATAAAGAATACTTTTTTTAAAAAAAAATTACCTCTTTTTCGACCACAATTATGAAGCCACAATGATTTGTTCAGTGCCCGGCCCATTTGAAATATATTTTACCGGAACACCTAATGTTTCATTTATGTAATTGATATAAGTATCCATTTGTGGGGGAAGATTTTTAAAATTTTTAATTCCGGTAATATCTGTTTTCCATCCTTCAAATTCTTTATAAACCGGCTCTACGTCACAGCCTTCCATTTGAAAAGGAATGTGTGTAGTTTCTTTCCCATTCACTTTATATTTATTACATACTTTAAGTATATCAATATTATCCAACACATCCGCTTTAGTCATTACCAGCTGAGTAACGCCATTGATCATACAGGCAAAGTTCAAAGCAACCAGGTCAATCCAGCCACATCTGCGCGGCCTTCCGGTAGTACTTCCAAATTCATTTCCGTTTTGCCGGATTAATTCACCCATTTCATCATGAAGTTCTGTGGGAAACGGGCCACTTCCTACGCGGGTGCAATATGCTTTTGTAATGCCAATTACTTCTTTTATTTTTTGGGGAGAAATGCCGAGTCCGCTGCAAACGCCGGCAGTAATCGTGTTTGATGAGGTCACATATGGAAATGTACCAAAATCAACATCCAGCATACTTCCCTGCGCGCCTTCGGCAAGAACTTTTTTGCCGGTTTTGATGGCATCATTTATAAAATATTCACCATTTACAATTTTTAATGTTTTCAAAAATTCCAGGGCTTCAAAAAATTCACTTTCGGCCTGGGATATATCTTCATCAAAAGAAAAATTGTCTAATATCTGCTGGTGTTTATTTCTAAGCTGCTGATATTTTTTTTGAAAGTCGTTACGTAGTAAATCTCCCACACGAAGACCATTTCTACCGGTTTTGTCCATGTATGCGGGACTGATTCCTTTAAGCGTGGAACCAATTTTTTCCCTTCCTTTTGCCGCCTCGCTTGCCCGGTCGATGGCGCGATGTGTTGGCAAAATGAGGTGTGTCCTTTCGCTCACGTATAATGATTTACGAAAATCAACGCCAAAAGAAGCAACAGCTTCGCATTCTTTTTGCAGAATGACTGCATCGAGCACTACCCCACTGCCAATCAGGTTCAATTTATTTTCACGAAAAATACCGGAAGGAATCTGGTGAAGCACAATTTTTTTTCCATCTACATACAAAGTATGCCCTGCATTCGGGCCACCCTGAAAACGCGCAATCATATCATAAGCAGGCGCAAAATAATCTACAATTTTTCCTTTCCCTTCATCGCCCCACTGGAGCCCAAGAATAACATCAACCATTTTTAAAACTTATTTATTAGATACTTTTTTAGAACGCGGTAAAAGTATAATTAAAAATAGAAACGGCGATGGAATGGGGGAATTATTTGTAAAAAAACAAAGTGTATAAAGAAATAAAGGCAATTAAACTTTTTGCAGCAAAGTGACAAATAAGAGAGAATTGTGTTTTCGGTTTGAATAAAAGTATTTCGCGAAAAGTGATCTTTTTCAAAATTCTAAATGAAAATACTAAAACACGTTCGTTAACAAAAAATTTACAAAAACTCCTATATTTACTGAAAAGAATATAATGCAAAGACGTGAATTTATTAAAAACAGTACGGTTGCCGGAGTAGGCATCGGTCTTAGCGGGTTAAAATTATCGGCATTTACTCAGAAAAGTGCTGCTGACAAAGTAAGAATAGCTGTGATCGGAACAAATGGACGGGGGCTGGCACATATCGAAGCCTATCACACCATTCCGAACATAGAAATTGCTTACATCTGTGATGTAGAAGAAAAAGCGCTTGCAAAAGGAATTAACCTGGCGGAAAAGCTGAATGGTAAAAGGCCAAAAGCTATAAAAGATTTTCGTACAATTCTGGGTGATAAAGATCTTGATGCCGTTTCTATCGCTACTCCCGATCACTGGCATACGCCTGCTGCTATTCTTGCCTGTGCCGCCGGTAAGCAAGTTTATGTTGAAAAACCATGCGGGCACAATCCTGAAGAAGGAGAAATGCTGATAGCAGCTACAAAAAAATACAACAGGTTGGTGCAAATGGGTAACCAGCGCCGCTCCTGGCCAAACATCAATGAAGCGATGAAGGCAATTCATGATGGAATCATTGGCGACGTATATTATGCAAGAGGCTGGTACGCTAACAACCGTGGCTCTATCGGTCATGGCAAAGTGGTACCTGTCCCTTCTAATCTCGATTGGGAGCTGTGGCAGGGACCAGCACCGCGACGCGATTACCGCGATAATCTTGTTCACTACAACTGGCACTGGTTCTGGAACTGGGGAACTGGTGAATCGTGCAACAATGGAACACATGAAATTGATTGTATGCGCTGGGCCCTCGATGTAAATTATCCGAACAAAGTAGTTTCAGGGGGTGGACGTTATGCTTTTGATGATGACTGGCAGACCACGGACACGCAAATGATCACTTTTGAATTTCCCGAAAAAAAAGCTATAAGCTGGGAAGGGCGCAGTTGCAATAACTATCCGGAAGCCGGCGGCGGCAGAGGCTTTAAAATCTTTGGAAAAAAAGGAACATTGGTAAACAGCGGAGGCGATGATTACAAGATCTATGACGCAGATAATAAGCTCATCAAACAAAGCCGGGAGGAACAAAAAACAGATACCATCAATCCTGTCGGCCCGGGTGTGCAACTCGATGCTTATCATTTCAAAAATTTTATAGATGCGGTGCGCGAAGGAAAACCTTTAAATTCACCTATTACAGAAGGGCATAAAAGCGTATTGCTTTGCCATTTGGGAAATATCGCACAAAGGGTGAGCAGAACGCTCCATTGCGATCCGGCAAATGATGGAAAAATTCTGAATGACAAGGAAGCGCAGGCGCTTTGGGGCCGGCAGTATCAGCAAGGCTGGAAGCCGGATATTAAATTAGTGTAATCTCATTATTTTTATAAAATCTTTTCAAATGAATTTAAAGAATTTAATCGCCAAATTGGCTTTTTTCACTTTTTTCAGTGCTACTTATTCCTCCACTCAAGCCCAGAAGGCAGGATGGACGGATCTTTTTAATGGCAAAAATCTTAACGGCTGGCACCAGTTGAACGGTCATGCAAAATATACAGTAGAAAACGGAGAAATTGTAGGAACAACGGTAGCAAATACACCAAATTCTTTTCTGGCTACCGATAAAGATTACGGTGATTTTTTCCTGGAATTGGATATAAAAGTAGATACGGCCATGAATTCCGGAATCCAGATCAGAAGTGAAAGCCTGCCTGATTATAACAACGGCCGTGTTCATGGCTACCAGGTAGAAATTGATCCTTCCAAAAGAGCCTGGAGTGGCGGTATCTATGATGAAGCCAGGCGCGGCTGGCTCTATCCGTTAGAATTAAATCCAATGGCAAAAAAAGTGTTTAAAAATGACCAATGGAATCATTATTATATTGAATGCATCGGTAATAGTATCCGTACCTGGCTAAACGGAGTTCCGGCGGCTAATCTTGTTGACAGCATGACGCGCAAAGGATTTATTGCTTTGCAGGTACACCAGGTACCCAATGCAGCTCATGCCGGTGAAGAAATCCGGTTTAAAAATATCCGCATAAAAACCACCGGTTTGAAACCATCTCCGGATGATAAAATTTTTGTGGTCAATCTAATTCCAAATACGCTTTCCTCACAGGAAAAGAAAAACGATGTCCGTCTTCTTTGGGACGGTAAAACTTCAAAAGGCTGGAGGGGAATTAATAAAGATCATTTTCCTGATTCCGGATGGGTAATGAAAGATGGAGTATTGACCATTTTAGCCTCAAACGGGCAGCAGGAAGGATCCGGTGGCGATATCATTACTGATAAAGAATATGGCGCCTTTGAATTGCAATTTGAATTTAAACTAACTCCTGCTGCCAATAGTGGGGTAAAGTATTTTGTAAAAGAAAGCTATGATACGCATGGAATGTCTGGTATTGGGCTCGAATACCAGGTACTCGATGACAAACTTCATCCGGATGCCAAACTTGGCCGCAACGGTGACCGCACTTTATCTTCTTTATATGATTTGATACCACGAAAAAACATTCCGGCAGCTTTAAAAGATGTAGGTGAATGGAATCACGGAAGAATTATCGTTTATCCGGATAATCACGTAGAGCATTGGCTCAATGGATATAAAATGTTGGAATACCAGCGTGGCTCAGCTGAGTTTAAACATCTCGTAGCCATCAGTAAATATAAAGATTGGAAAAACTTTGGTCTATGGGATAAAGGACATCTTCTGTTGCAGGATCATGGAAATGAAGTGTCTTTCCGAAGCATTAAAATAAAGGAACTCAAATAAAATTATTTGTAAAAACTAATTCTTCATTTGTCTCAAAAAAAGAAATAAAAAAGCGGCTTGCAAAAGCGGCTTTTTCAGTAAACAAACATTTAGGTTTATTTCCTCTTCTCCGGATATTTCTGCAATAAAAAATTAATGAAAATTATTTTACTAAATATTTTATTTTATATTTGCTAAAAACATTAGCTAATAAATTAATA
>DATILZ010000114.1:0-10137 GCA_035475995.1 Hanamia sp.
GTTAAATACTCTCTGGCAATTGCAATCTTAAAGGAAGGAAGATAAATTTCTAATCCTCCCACTTGTTTTTTTGGAATATTCATAATTAATCAATTTTACACATTTTGTTCGAAATATGTAAAGTGATTTCAGGAAGAGACATATTCAGGACAGCCTTTAAGTATCAGGCAAAGGCAGAAAAAAACTTACTTATTTTTAAGTTAGATAATTTGAATTAAGCCTTTAAGTAGTGATGATTTGAATAGGGAATTTCAATTTGCCCGTTACTTTCAATTACAATAGGAATTCATTTTATTGATAAAGAATCTTTCCAAACGAATCTGTTGTCTATTTTTTTTATTGGTTCTCAAATACAAACAAATATTTTTGCGCAGCAAAAACTATTGAACAGGCTTTTAAAAAAAACTATTTGAATGGATAAAAAAGCAGACAAGCGCAATCTAACTGAATCACATATTGAACAATTTAAAAAAATTTGTGGATCCCAATATGTTATTACCAATGAAGAAGAGCTGAACAATTATGCCCACGATCAAACAGAAAATTTGCATTTTCTTCCTGGTGTAGTTCTTAAAGTTCGATCTGCACAAGAGATCAGCGAAGTTTTAAAAATATGCAACGAGGATAAAATTCCTGTAACGCCAAGAGGCGCAGGTACAGGACTTAGCGGTGGCGCACTTCCTGATTTAGGCGGCGTTTTAATTTCTACTGAAAGAATGAACTCTATTTTAGAAATAGATGAAAAAAATTTGCAGGTAATTACAGAACCTGGTGTCATTACTGAAGTGTTGCAGGATTCTGTAAAAGAAAGAGGATTATTTTATCCGCCGGATCCTGCCAGCCGCGGCTCCTGTTTTATTGGTGGCAATATTTCTGAAAACAGCGGCGGCCCAAAAGCGGTGAAATATGGGGTGGTAAAAGATTATGTTTTAAACCTTGAAGTGGTTTTGCCCACAGGCGAAATCATGTGGACAGGAGCTAATGTTTTAAAAAATTCTACCGGTTATAATTTAACGCAACTCATTGTTGGCAGTGAGGGAACTTTAGCAATTGTAACAAAAATTGTTTTACGGTTAATTCCAAATCCGAAGTTTGATCTTTTGATGCTCGTTCCTTTTAAAGATGTATCTAAAGCAAGTGAAGCGGTGAGCGCTATTTTTCGCGCAGGATATACTCCGAGCGCTTTGGAACTGATGGAAATAGATGCGTTAAAAATTGTGAGCGATTTTGTAGGAAGTTCTCCGGTTCCCGTTTCAGATGATATCGTAGCACATCTGATCGTAGAAGTAGATGGAAATCATCTCGATACTTTGATGCTCGAAATGGAAGCGATCTCAGAGGTGCTGACGCAATATGATTGTGGTGAAATTTATTTTGCGGATGATAATGCACAAAAAAATGAACTGTGGAAATTACGCCGTCGTGTGGCAGAAGCAGTAAAAATGGATGGCTATACGATTGAAGAAGATACTGTCGTTCCGCGCTATCAGCTTCCTGCATTGATCAGCGGTGTGAAAAAACTGGGGATTGAATATGGTTTTAAATCTGTTTGTTACGGTCATGCCGGCGATGGTAATTTGCACATTCGTATAAAAAAAGAAGGTACTGGAAACAGTCAGGACGATCCTGAAATAATAAAATCTTTGCGTGCTTTATTTATGCTGGTAAAGGATTTAGGTGGAACGGTAAGCGGCGAACACGGAATCGGCCTTGTGCAGAAAAGCTTTATGGATATTGTATTTACTGAAAAGCAAATTGATTTAATGCGTGGAATAAAAAAAGTTTTCGATCCGAATAATATTTTAAACGCGGGAAAAATATTTGACTAAGGTATAAAAACCAGGAAGGGTTTTTCAAACTCCGATAGGATGTACACCTCAAAAAAACCTTGCTGGTTTAATTAACGAATCATTAGAAAAGCGTTGGCTTAAATTCGTTTCTTAAATTTTATTTTTAACTCTGAATCCCAAAATAAATATTATGAAGAAAGCCATTGTGCTCTTATTACTTCCGTTTTATTTTCACGCCACAGCTCAAGACCCGAATGAAAATAACCAAGGCCAGGATGAGAAACAGGAAGTAAAAAAATCAGGATTTCAAAAAGATAAATTATTTACCGGCGGAAGCGCCAATATTGGTTTTTCCAGTGGATCTACCATGTTGGGAATCACTCCTCAGCTCGGTTACAGTCTTACCAACTGGCTGGATGCCGGTATTACTTTTAATCTGAATTATATTTCACAAAGAGATTATTATACTACTAACAAAGTCCGTCAGACAACCTATGGCCCCGGCGCTTTTATGCGCATATTTCCAGTAAATTTTTTATTTGCCGGAGCACAATATGAATACAATATGATTCATCAGAAATTTATCAGCAGTAGTTTACCCACACAAAAAGCAAGTGTAAATGCAAACAGCTTTTTAGTTGGTGCAGGTTATGCAGGCGGCAGGGAAAGAGGCGGCAATACTTACTATTACTTATCTATCATGTGGGATATTGCACACGATCCAAACTCACCTTATGTAGATAATCTGCGCCGCTCAACCCCGGTAATCCGCGCCGGTTATAATATCGGATTATTTCAAAACAGGTATGGGAGAAGATATTAGGTTGAAGGTTCGTGGTTGAAGGTTGAAAGTTGATGAAACATCCGTTCGATATTTGCAATCTGTGCTATTTGTTTGTTTACTGGATTTTTGAAAAAATATATCTTTCTATTTCTGTAAATTTTCGCGCAATACCTTTTAAGGTAGTAATGAAACTATCATGGAAATGATGTGTATGCATTTGACTATATTTGTGTATAAAATTTATTATCAATGAAAATAAATGTTGAAGTTGATGATGAGTTAATGAAAAAAGCGCTTAAATATTCTAACTTAAAAACCAATTCGGAAGTTATCAATGAGGCACTTAATGCGTATGTAAAATATCAAATGAGGCTTAAATTATTATCGTTAAAAGGAAAAGTAAAATGGGTTGGAGATTTAGATAAAATGAGAACTTACGATAAATGGGAAGATGCTTCTAAAGAAATAAATAAAAAAAACCATGCGGACAAATATTGATATCGATGATAAACTAAATGAAAGAGGCTATGAAAATTTCAAAAGTAAAGAGTAAAAAAGATCTTGTCAATCATGCTTTAGAAGAATTAATTCGTTTGCATAAAAGAGAAAAAATGTGATCCCTTTTTGGAAAAGTGAAATGGGAAGGAAATCTTGGTGAAATGAGAACTTCAAATTAACACGAAATAATAATTTTAAGAAAAAATAATTGTCATTAAAAAAAATAATATTTTATGAGAACAAATATTGATATAGACGATAAACTCATGGAAGAGGCTATAAAATGGTCTAACATAAAAAGTAAAAAGGAAATAGTTAATACTGCATTAGCAGAATATATTAAGTTGCAAAAAAGACAAGCAATGAAAAATCTGCAAGGGAAAGTAGAATGGATTGGAGATTTAGACAAAATGAGAACTTATGATAAGTGGGACAGTCGTTGATACAAGTATCTGGGTCAATTATTATGATTCGATAAAAGATGAAAAAAGCGAAATAGTCAATAAGTTAATTGATGCGGATGAGATAGTTATTTTACCAGTCATTTTACAGGAAACATTACAAGGGATTAAAGTAGATAAAATTTTTGAGCTTACGAAGGAATTACTATTGTCTTATCAGTACATTAGCATTAACCCTATCTATTCAGCAATCAGGTCTGCTGAACTTTATCGTTTTTTAAGAAAAAAAGGGATTACAATAAACAAACCCAACGATTGCCTTATTGCCGCAATATGCATTGAAAATGATATTCCTATTTTCCACAATGACAAAGATTTTGATAATATTGCAAAACATACATCACTAAAAATTTATAAAAGTTAAGAATGACAAAAATTAAAGTAGCCAACCCCGTAGTGGAAATTGACGGCGATGAAATGACAAGAGTAATCTGGAAATACATAAAAGATAAACTGATACTTCCGTTTGTGGATGTTGATTTAAAATATTTTGACCTCAGTATTCAACACCGCGATGCTACTGACGACCAGGTAACGATTGATGCAGCCAATGCGATAAAAGAACATGGAGTAGGAATTAAATGCGCCACCATTACCCCTGATGAAGCTCGTGTAAAAGAATTTGGATTGAAACACATGTGGAAAAGCCCAAACGGGACGATTAGAAATATCCTTGATGGTACTGTTTTCCGTGAACCAATCGTAATGCAAAATGTTCCAAGATTGGTTCCTAACTGGACAGCGCCAATTATTATTGGCCGTCATGCTTACGGCGATCAATACCGTGCAACAGATACAGTTATAAAAGGAAAGGGAAAATTAACAATGACATTTACTCCCGAAGGAGGAGAGCCGCAAACTTTTGATGTGCATGATTTTAAAGGCGATGGTGTAGCGCTTTGCATGTATAATGTGGATGAAAGTATTGAAGGTTTTGCAAGAAGTTGTTTTAACATGGCTTTAAATAAAAAATGGCCTTTATATCTTTCTACAAAAAATACGATTCTTAAAAAATACGATGGGCGGTTTAAAGATATTTTTCAAACAATTTTTGAAAATGAATTTCAAACACAATTTGAAGCCGCTAACATTACTTATGAGCATCGCCTGATCGATGATATGGTAGCAAGCGCTTTAAAATGGCATGGAAACTTCATCTGGGCTTGTAAAAATTACGATGGGGATGTACAAAGCGACACGCTTGCGCAAGGCTTTGGTTCATTGGGTCTAATGACTTCTGTTTTGATTACTCCTGATGGAAAAATCCTGGAAGCAGAAGCCGCTCATGGAACTGTTACACGCCATTTTCGTGAACATGAGAAGGGAAATCCCACCTCAACAAATCCCATCGCCTCCATTTTTGCATGGACAAGAGGACTGGCTTTTAGAGGAAAACTTGATAATAATCCACAATTAATTCAGTTTGCAAATGCGCTTGAAGAAGTTTGTATAGAAACTGTAGAAAGTGGTAAAATGACAAAGGATCTTGCTGTGTGTATCAGTGGTAACAAGGTTTCTCATGGAAAAGATTATTTATACACTGAAGAATTCCTGGAAGAAATCAATAAGAATTTGATAAAGAAATTGCAGGGAATTTTATAATTAGTTGCCTGTCACTGCTTTTAGGAACAAAATTTGATGGGCAAATACCATTTTTAAGCGGAAGTAGCTCTTTTGTGAGATGACAATTCGTTAGTAAGGATTTTGGTTGATGTAGCTGTTAAATTTTGAAATAAGGACATAAAAAAGGGTTTAGAACATTTTAAAAGAATAAAAGAATTGTTGTAGAGTTTTCAGAAGATACGAAAAACGTTAAACTTAGCGTTATTGATTGTGGTAGCGCGGATTGGTTAATTATCCGAAAAATTTATCAACCATTTTTTCGGATAAATCCTTTCTTCAATACCAGGAGGTTTATTTATTTTATAAAATTTAAAAAATAGTATTCACTGATCCTATGAAATAAAGAAACGAAAGTTCCATTCAAATTCCTATTTATAAAAAAACTGGTTAATTATTCAAATGTCCAAAATTCTTGTTGTCGATGATGATGTAGATATCCTATCCGTCATGGAAATTCTGTTATCTATGAAAGGATTTGATGTAGAAGTTACATCCAAAGGCGAAAATACTTTAAGTAAAATAGAAAGTTTTAAACCCGATTTGATTTTATTAGACGTACTTATTTCCGGGTATGACGGGCGCACTATTTGCAAACAATTAAAATCAAATGAAGCCACAAAACATATTCCGGTGATCATGTTTTCTGCACATCCGGGCGCCGCCGCAACCATCGCTGATTATGGTGCAAACGATTTTATCTCCAAGCCTTTTGACGTAAATAAACTGATTCAAAAAGTAAATGCACAATTGGGAATAAACCTAAACTGATACATGCTTCCATCTCTGAAAAGAGAAAATTATAATGCATTCAGCAGAGAAAGAAATACGGCAAGTTCTTATTTTCAAAATGATCGCTTCTCCTTCTTTTTTATAGCAGTTTTTTTTGACTCGATTTAATTTAATTTTTCATTCAAAATATCATTTGTATTTTACTGAAAAATTATTCGCATGCCTTTAGAGCCCTGGCGCACCGGAACAGTTATTCGAATTGAAGATGAAACGTATAATACGAAGCGGTATTTTATCCGGGTAAATGAGCTGGATTCATTTGATTTTAAAGCCGGTCAATTTGTAACGCTGGATCTTCCCATTCACGAACAGAAAAATAAAAGATGGCGCAGTTATTCTATTGCAAGCTGGCCAGATGGAACTAATGTTTATGAATTATTAATCGTTTTGCTGGAAGGGGGTGCCGGAACTACTTATTTATTCGATGAAGTGAAAGTTGGATCTGAGCTTACCTTTCGTGGTCCGCAGGGAGTATTTACCTTGCCTGAAAACATTGAAAAGGATTTATTTTTTATCTGCACCGGCACCGGAATTGCTCCATTCAGAAGCATGTTGAATTATTTAAAATTGCACAAAATTCCCCATCAGAAACTTTACCTGATCTTTGGTTGCCGTACACGAAAAGATCTGCTGTATTTTGATGAAATGAAAGCGTTGGAAAAAGATTTAGACAACTTCTGTTTTATGCCCACACTCAGTCGTGAAAATTGGGACGGTCCCACCGGTTATGTTCATAATTTATATGAAGAGATTTGTAAAACAAACAATGCGCCATGTGAAAATCCGGCGGAAATAAAACCAGCATGCTTTTATTTGTGTGGATGGAAATTTATGATCGATGATGCCCGAAAAAAAATAGTGGAATTAGGCTACGATAAAAAATCAATTCACTTTGAATTGTATGGATAAGGTAATGAAAGCTGGAATTTTTAAAATACAAATACATGATATTTCTTTATTTGCAGCTGCATAAAAAAAGTTTGGTTTTAATAAGATAGATAACGATTATTCAAGGCAAGTCTTTTCCAGTCAATTTTTACTAAAAAATCAGGATTCATAATCCCCCAAACCCTTATCAGTTGCTTATTTCATTCAAAATATGCGTGGCTTTTAACAGATTGACCCCAATGAATATATAACAGTTATTTTTTAGGAATTCACCCTTCTTTTTCGTATATTTGCACATAATAAATTTTAAAAACACATTCGTTTTTTATCCCCACTAATATGGCAGAAGATACCGCAGAACTTATACCCACAAAAATAGAAGGTTATGGTGCAGATAGTATTCAGGTACTTGAAGGACTTGAAGCTGTAAGAAAACGTCCCGCAATGTACATTGGCGATGTTGGCACCAAAGGATTTCATCACCTTGTTTATGAAGTGGTGGACAACTCAATCGATGAAGCTCTTGCAGGATATTGCAGCCACATTACAGTTACCATTAATGAAGATAATTCCATAACAGTTGAGGATGACGGGCGTGGAATTCCTACCGGAATTATGAAGAAAGAAGGCCGGAGTGCGCTGGAAGTGGTAATGACCGTATTGCATGCAGGTGGTAAGTTTGATAAAAACACTTATAAAGTGAGCGGCGGTTTGCATGGTGTCGGCGTAAGTTGCGTAAACGCACTGAGTACCGAATTCCATGTTACTGTAAACCGCGACGGAAAAACATTTGAACAGGAATATTCAAAGGGGATTCCACAATATAGCGTTCGTGAAATTGGCACTAGTGATAAGACGGGCACTACCATTCGCTTTTTGCCGGACCCTTCTATTTTTATTGTTTCGGTTTATAATCGCGAAATTCTCGAAGGAAGGTTGCGCGAACTGTCTTTTTTAAATAAAAAAATTAAAATAATCCTCAATGACCTTCGTGAAAAAAATGAGGAAGGAAAAATTTATTCTAAAACTTTTTATAGCGAAGGTGGTATTGTAGAATTTGTAGAATTAATTGATAAAAACGGAAATCGTCAGCCATTGTTGCCCACTGTAATTTATTGTGACGGCTATGATGCGTCAAGCAATGTAACTGTTGACGTGGCAATGATGTATAATACAAGCTACCAGGAACATTTATTCAGTTATGTAAACAATATCAACACGATTGAAGGCGGCACGCACGTTTCCGGTTTTCGGCGTTCTATCACCCGCGTTTTTAAAAGTTATGGCGAAAAACAGGGTATGTTCGAAAAAGCCAAAGTAGAAATTGAAGGCGATGATTTTCGTGAAGGATTGACCGCGGTTATTTCTGTAAAAGTTCCTGAACCACAGTTTGAAGGACAAACGAAAACCAAACTTGGGAATAATGAAGTAATGGGTGTGGTAGATTCTACCTTGAGTAAAGTGCTTACTGCTTATCTTGAAGAAAATCCGAAGGATGCGAAGACCATTATTCAAAAAGTAATTCTTGCTGCGCAAGCCAGAGCCGCTGCAAAAAAAGCGCGCGAAATGGTACAGCGTAAAAGCGTACTTTCCGGAGGTGGATTGCCGGGCAAATTAGCCGATTGCAGTGATAAGGATCCTTTCCGTTGTGAATTATTTTTGGTGGAAGGAGATTCTGCGGGTGGAACGGCGAAGCAGGGAAGAGACAGAAGCTACCAGGCGATTCTTCCGCTTCGGGGTAAAATCCTGAACGTTGAAAAGGCAATGGAACATAAGATCTATGACAATGAAGAAATCAGGAATATGTTTACTGCCCTTGGAGTAAAAATCGGAACTCCTGAAGATCCCAAAGCGCTTGATCTTTCCAAACTGCGCTATCATAAATTGATCATTATGACGGATGCTGATGTGGATGGAAGCCATATTGCGACACTCATTCTTACATTTATTTTCAGGTATATGAAAGAGTTGGTAGAACAAGGATATGTTTACCTGGCGCAGCCTCCTTTATATCTTTTGAAAAAAGGAAAAGAGCAGGCGTACGCATTTAATGATGAAGACCGCAAAGCATGGATTCAACAAGTGGCATCAGGAAAAGAGGATACCGTTCATATTCAGCGATATAAAGGTTTGGGAGAAATGAACAGTGAGCAACTTTGGGAAACTACCATGAATCCTGCAACCCGTACTTTAAAACAGGTAACCATTGACAGCGCTGTAGAAGCAGATGGCGTTTTCAGCATGCTGATGGGCGACGATGTGCCGCCAAGAAGAGAATTTATCGAAACGCACGCAAAATATGCAAGGTTGGATGTGTAAATGATTTCAGATAAAAATAATTTTTAAAAGCCTCTTCTAAAAAAGGGGCTTTTTTGTTCCAAAATTGTAAAAATTCGTTTTCCACCATTCTTATTTCTGCAATAAGAAAAACTCATTTTAAATGCATGATGTAATATTGCATCACGAAAATGAATTCATTCCAAAATTTTTTATGAAAAAAGTACCCGTCCAAGTTGTTATTCTCTTACTGTTAGTTTCGGCTTTTAATGCAAATGCGCAGGTCGATTATCCTGTTTTTAAAAATAAAACGATCATTAATCCTGCCGATAGCCAGCAGCTTTCTTTTAATTTATACAACCTTAATTATATCAATAATACTGAATGGTTTGGAAATATTCCATTAAGCGGCACTTTATTTGGCTACCAGATTATTCCTGAATTAGAATACCAGGTATCTCCAAAGCTTTTTATAAAAGGCGGAATTTATTTGCAGAAAGAATTTGGGCGTCCAAATTATACCACCATTGCTCCAACCTTTGAAGTAAAATACCGTGCAAAACATTCCTCTTATATCATCGGAAATATTGAAGGCGGCATTGACCACGGATACATTGAGCCGATTTATGATTATAAAAATAATATTAATGAAAGATTGGAAAATGGGTTCCAGTTTCTTGTTGATACCAAACCTTACAATCATGATTTTTTTATCAACTGGAGACGCGCCATTCATCCAGGCGATGATTTTAAAGAACAATTTGATATCGGTTATTCAGCAAATCTGAATCTGATTAATAAAAACAACTGGGACATTCATATTCCTATTCAGATGTTATATTCTCACAAAGGCGGCCAGTATGATAGTTTGCATACGCCGCTTCAGTCTTTGGTTAATTTTGCCACCGGTGCTTCTGTTACCCATAATTTTAATAAACGCTTATTTCAGAAGATTGTTTTTGATAATTATTATGTGAATTACAAAGATATTTCCGGGGAAAAGAGACAGCCGTTTAACGAAGGGAAT
>DATILZ010000115.1:0-13678 GCA_035475995.1 Hanamia sp.
TCAATACTGGAATCCTTTATATGGAGATGGATATCCAAGTGGTCTTGGTCAGGCAAATGACAGGAAAATTTTTGATTGGACATGGACAAACCAATTAAATTATCATCTGGATTTAAATGCAAGCAAGGATTTTTATGTTAACCTTCTAGGTGGAACTGAAGCTAATGCATTTACCAATAACCAATCTCAATTTTGGGGTGCTAATTTCCCCAGCACATTAGCTTTGCAATATTTAGCATCAGCAGCAAAACCTACTCAGGCTTATAACTTACCTTCAGAAAGGTCTGTTGCTTCTTATTTTTCAAGCGCAGTCTTTAATTATAAAGATCGATATGTTGTATCTGGAAGTTTCCGGCGTGATGGTTCTTCAGTTTTTAGTAAAGATCATAAATGGGGGAATTTTTATTCAGTAGGCGGCGCATGGAATATTAATGAAGAGAATTTCCTAAAGAATGTATCCTTTTTAAGCCTTTTGAAATTGAGGTCTTCTTATGGAACAAGTGGTAATACTAATGGATTTGGCTATTATTCTTCACTGGCAACTTATGGCTACGGCAGCGCTTATACAGGTGATCCTGGAAGCGCGCCTAATAATGTAGGTAATCCGGATTTGACTTGGGAAAAGAATAAAGCTTTTAATATTGGCCTTGATTTTGGTTTATGGCAAAACCGCTTAACAGGTACTGTTGAATATTACAAAAGGGTAACATCAGATCTTCTTGTTACAATTCCTCTTTCTCCAACATCAGGGTTTTCCGGTGGGCAGCTAACAAATGTGGGAAGTATGTATAATAAAGGTATTGAAATTACATTAGGTGGAAGGCCAATTGTTACTAAAGATTTTGTGTGGCAATCTAATTTTACGTTCTCTCATAATACAAACCGGGTAACCCAATTGTATAATCACGCACCGATTTCACAAAATACAAGATTTAATATCACAGAAGGACATGATATTTATGAGTTTTATACACGCCTTTGGGCAGGAGTAGATCCGGCTAATGGAGATCCACTTTGGTACACCGATGATACCAAAGCTACAAAAACGAACAATTCAAATCTGGCAAAGCTTTCTTTAACAGGAAAATCAGCTACACCCAAATACTATGGTGCCTTCTCTAACACATTTAGTTATAAAGGTGTTTCCTTGCAAGCAGAATTATTCTATAATTTCGGAAATTATATTTACTCCACATGGGAAAATTATTTAGCAAGTAATGGTGCTTATGTAGGTAATATGAACCAATTGAGTAGTCAATTGAATGCATGGCAAAAACCAGGAGATATAACGAATGTTCCTGCAATCATGTATGGCGGTAATAAAAATTCAAATCGCCCATCTACCCGTTATTTATACAAGGGAGATTATATCCGCTTAAGAAATATTGAATTAGGGTACAACTTGCCGTCCTCCATTTTAAAAAGGGCCGATATTTCAAACGTTCATATTTATGTAAGAGGTACTAATCTTTTCACTTTTGCAACAGATAAAAATTTAGCTATTGATCCGGAGGTAGGTGCTCAAAGCATTTCAGATTTCCAGGTATTTATGCCAAAAACAATATCTGTTGGGATTAGAGTGGGATTGTAAAAGCTTCTTAAAATTAAAAGAAAAAAATCATGAAAAAAATATTATATAGCTTGTCAATTGTTTTGAGCGCTTCTGTTCTTTTATTAGAATCGTGCTCAAAAGAATTTATTACAAAAAACCCGTATGATAAAGTGCCATCGGATAAGGCAATTACGGATGCATCTTCCATGCAAACAGCTCTGAACGGTGCATATGCCGAATTGCGAACTGTGGCTTTATATGGAAGGGATTTTCCTATTACCGGCGATTTGATGGCAGACAATACTTTTGTTGAACAAAACAATTCCGGACGTTATTTGCCTCAGTTTAATTACACCGTTACAAATTCTGATGGAGTATTTGGGGAAATCTGGGATAATGCTTATTCAGGCATACTTTATTCAAATTTGATTATTGATGCTAAAGTTACAGGACAAGGGATTGATCAAATAAGATCGCAGGCTTATGCTTTACGTGCTTTGTTATATTTTAAATTAATAAACATTTATGCACGTCCTTATACTGATAATCCGCAGGCATTGGGAGTGCCCTTAATTTTGCACTATGATCCTACATTGCTTCCTAGCCGTACTTCCGTAGATTCAGTTTATACTCAGATTGTAAGTGATTTAAAGACTGCATTTCAAACTGCACCGGATTACGAAAATTCTGTAAGGTTGAGTAAATATTCAATTGAAGGACTTTTAGCGCGCGCTTATTTTTATATGGGTGATTATGTCAATGCAAAGGCTGCGGCTTTGGATGTAATTAATAATAGCGGATTTACTTTGGTAAATACTGCTACAGCATATAAAGCTTTTTGGAGTAATCCCGGCATACAAACGAATCAATCTGAAGTTATGTTTGAAGTGGATGTAGATGCTGTAAATAATAACAGTTCTGATGATTTGGGAGCTATGGTGGATGGTGGATATACAGATATATATGCCTCTCAGCAATTGGTTGGTTTATATAGCTCCACAGATATCAGAAAATCAGTATTAATTCCTGGCGCCACAAAATCCGGCGCAGCTGCTACCCTTATAGGTAAATATCCAAATTATAATAATACAGCTGATAAGGATAATATTAAAGTTATCCGCCTGGCAGAAATGTATCTTATAGCCGCCGAAGCTTCTTTGCCTAACAATGAATCAGACGCAAAAAAATACCTGAATGAACTTATGAGCTATCGCGATCCTTCTTTTGCAGGATATTCTTCTACCGGAGCACAACTTTTAAAAGATATTGTTACAGAAAGAAGAAAGGAATTGGCTTTTGAAGGTGATAGGTTCTATGATTTGAACAGGTTGAAATGGGATATTTCCAGGGGGACTAAAAATCCGGGATCAATAGATCAGGGATTAGAAACCATTCCTTATAGTGACTATCGTCGTATCGCGCCTATTCCTTTAGGCGAAATACAGGCAAATGCAAACATTGCATCTCAACAAAACCCAAAATATTGATTAATACATATTGTTATAAAACTTTGGTCTTGTAAATTTAAAAAAGGTTGTATCAAATTGGTACAACCTTTTTCGTTTATGAAAGAAACAAAAAATAAAAAGTCTTAAATTTTAAATGCACTCAATCTGACTAGAGCAAGAGAAGCTAATTCTCTTTTATTTTTCCCTCCTTCTTTTATTTATTCCTAATTTTGACTAAACAAAAAATCATGCCTGATCAACCACAAACGCCCAACCAACTTAATATAGAAATCTCAGAGGAAGTATCTGAAGGTAATTATGCCAATCTTGCTATCATTACCCATAGCCATGCCGAATTTGTGGTGGATTTTGTAAACGTAATGCCCGGAACTCCAAAAAGTAAGGTAAAAAGCAGGATCATTCTGACGCCCACTCATGCTAAACGCTTTATGAAAGCAATGATAGAGAATGTGAAAAAATTTGAAGCGGTAAATGGTCCGATCCAGGATATTGAAGCAGTTGAATTGCCTTTGAATTTTGGCGGACCAACGGCACAGGCTTAAAGAAAATCAATACAAATTAGACAGGAAGGTATTGACCTCCATGACTATTGAAGAAGCAGATGATCACCTACTTGCTGGAATGATAAAACTTTGACTGAAAGATTAAACGCTGCCTGCTTTATTATTAACCAGATTTTTGATGTCACTCCTTTTTCTAAAATTGACCTCACTTTTACCGATAAACGGAAACATAATGGCTAATCCGATCTTATGCAGCAAACAAAGAAATAGTGCTTATTTCTATTCGTTTTATCCGGTCAGGACGCTTTCTTCCGCGGCCTGAACGATTGTTAAAATCTATGGTTCAGTCCGAATGTTCGGACCGCTGGAAGCGTTCCAACCCGCTATACATCTTCTTCAAAATTCTCATGTTCCTCCGGATGGTAGCCAGCCTTTAATTCAGCCAGTTTTTTCTTACCATAAGCGGCTTTTGTGATGATCACATACAAAACCGGTACGATAAATATCGCCAGTGAAGTGGCAGCCAGCATTCCTCCAAACACCGTCCAGCCGATAGTTTTACGCGATTCCGCAGCCGCGCCTGAAGCAAATGCTAATGGTAAAACACCAAGAATAAATGCAAAAGAAGTCATTAAAATAGGACGCAAACGCAGTTTAACAGCCGATATCGTCGCTTTCATTAAATCCATTCCTGCATCTACACGTTCTTTAGCAAACTCTACAATCAAAATAGCGTTTTTCGCTGCCAGACCGATTAATGTAATTAGTCCGATTTGAGCATAAATATTATCAGTAAGGCTTGGCAAACAGGTAAGCGCAATGATAGAACCAAGGGCACCAATAGGAACTGCCAGCAAAACGGAAAACGGCACAGACCAGCTTTCGTACAATGCGGCCAGGAAAAGAAACACAAATACCAAAGAGATGGCGAAAATCATGGATGTTTTGTTTCCGGCTTTTATTTCCTCACTGCTCATTCCGGAAAATTCATATCCGTAACCAGGCGGCAAATATTTGGCCGCTGCCTCCTTTAATGCATCTATCGATTGTCCGCTGCTGTAACCATCTCCGGGAGTACCGTTTATTTCTATAGAACGGTAAATATTATAGTGAGATATAGCAGTAGGTGCTTCGATCAGTTTACTGGTAATTAAAGAACCAAGTGGAATCATATTTCCCTGGTTATTGCGAACATAGTATTTGCCGATATCAGCTACTGACGAACGATAATTACTATCAGCTTGTGCAACTACCCTAAAATTTCTTCCGTATAAATTAAAATCGTTGATGTAGGAGCTACCTAGCAAAGTTGACATAGTTGAATATACATCAGCAACTGAAACACCCAATTGTTTTGCTTTTTCCCGGTCAACATCTACCTGGTAACCCGGTGTATTGGCTGTAAAAAAAGTATAAGCGCGGCCTATTTGAGGCATCTTATTCAATTGTGCTACAAATTTCTGAGCAACTTCGGAAAATTGTGCGATGTTGTCCGTGCTGGTGGTTTGCTGAAGTTCAAAGGTGAATCCCGCTACCCGGCCAAGTCCCGGAACGGCAGGAGGCCCGATCACGAGAATTTTCGCATCTTTTATATCCGCTGTTTTTTGGTATATCTTCTGCATAACGGCTTGTTGGGTATGCGAAGCTCCTTTACGCTGATCCCAGTCTTTTAAATGGATAAACATCGTTCCTACATTCGATTTGTTGGAGGAACTAAGTACATTATACCCTGCTAATCCGCCTGCTACATTGATTTCCGGAATATCTTTCAATCTATCCTGAATTTCTGCCAACATATCTACACTTCGTGTAGTAGAAGCGCCTTCGGCCATTTCATAAGTAAGGTAAAGCCTTCCTTCATCTTCCTGTGGAATGAAGCCGGTTGGCTTTGCTTTGAAAAGAAAAAATAAACCAACAAAAATTACACAAAGCAATACGATAATATAAGGCCACTTTCTGATCCAAAGTGCTACTCCCCGTGAATATGAATTTGTAAACCTCCTGAACCGGTTATTAAAAGAGAAAAAGAATTTTCCCAGAAGTCCACGTTTGGCTTTCTCATCCTTAGAATGTTTCAACATTAAGGAACATAATGCCGGGGTAAGCGAAAGCGCTACAAATGCTGAAATAATTACTGATACTGCAATAGTAATGGCAAATTGCTGGTACAATCTTCCTACTATTCCCGGAATAAACCCGACCGGAATAAATACCGAAGCCAGGATAAGGGCAATAGCGATAACAGGTGCAGAAATTTCACTCATTGCTTTACGCGTGGCGTCTTTCGGCGACATATTGTTGTGATCAATATTATGCTGAACCGCTTCGACAACTATAATCGCGTCATCCACCACAATTCCGATAGCCAGGATGAAAGCAAATAAAGTAAGGGTATTGATGGTAAAACCAAATGGAACAAAAAAGATAAATGTTCCAATTAATGAAACCGGAATTGCCAGAACCGGAATCAAGGTAGCACGCCAGTTTTGCAGAAACAAAAACACGACTATTACAACAAGGGTCAACGCTTCTAAAAGAGTGATGATTACCTCCCTCATTGAAGTTTTCACTACTGACACAGATTCTGATGGAACATTATAATCTAAATCCTTAGGAAAGGTGGCTTTTAATTTCTCCAGTTCTTTGTTAACGCCGTCATAAGTTGTTAACGCGTTCGCTCCCGGCGATTGAAATATCAAAAGAAACGTTGCTGGTTTACCATCTACCAGCGCATTACTTCCATAGGTGAATTGCCCCAATTCTACCCTGGCCACGTCCTTCATATAAACCATAGTTCCTGTTGCCGGGTCCGAGCGGATAATTATATTTCTAAACTGCTCCGGAGTATTTATCCGGCTGTTGGTCAAAACGCTGTATTCAAAACTTTGCGGGTTAGGCTGTGGAACACCTCCGACAGTGCCGGGCGCTATTTCCAGGTTTTGTTCATTTATAGCAGCAGTAACATCAGCAGGCGTAAGTTTTAATGCCGCCAGTTTTTGCGGGTCCAGCCAGATACGCATTCCAAAATCACTTCCGAATACAGTAATATCACCAACTCCCGGTACACGCTTCAACGCATCAACAAGATAAATGCTTACATAGTTGCTGATAAATTTTAAATCGTGAGTTCCCTTGGGCGAAAAAAAAGCAAGCACTTCAATGAAGGTCGGATTTCGTTTTAAAACCGTAACTCCCAACCTTTTTACTTCATCAGGCAGACTTGGAAGGGCTACGTTTACCCTGTTTTGAACATCAAGCGCCGCAATGTCCACATTAGTACCAACATCAAAAGTAGCGCTGATAGAACTTTGTCCACTTGCGGTACTATTGCTGGTCAGATAGGTCATTCCCGGCGAGCCGTTTATTTGCGTTTCCAATGGCGTAGTTACCGTTTGCTCTACCGTCGTGGCGTCAGCCCCAATGAAATTACCGCTCACAGAAACTGTTGGCGGCGATATATCAGGGTATTGAGCTATAGGAAGATTGGTTATTGAAATAATACCAACCAGCACAATGACGATTGATATTACAATTGCCGTAACCGGCCTTTTTATAAAAGTTTCTGCGATCATTTTTTTGAATAAATTTCTAAAATCCTAAACCCAATAATTATTTAGATTGTTCACCGCTTACTTTAACAACAGTGCCATCATGTAAATTCTGAACTCCCTGAACTGCAATCTTTTCACCTGGTTTTAAGCCCGCTTTTACAATAATACTGTCCCCAATTACAGTCCCTAAATCAACATGTTGTTCATGAACCTTTGAACTATCTCCTAATACATAAACAGAAAACTCGCCTAATTGTTCGTTTACTGCAATGTGAGGAATGATGGTCGCATTTTTTGAAGCAGTATTTTTAACCCTTACTGTTGTATTCATTCCCGGCTTCAGCATTCCTTTAGGATTAGGAAAACTTAAACGCACTTTTATAGTTCCCGTTTGTGGATCAACAGCACGGTCAATCACACTGATGTTTCCGGTATATGGATATATTTGATCGCCAAAGGCAATGGTAAAAGTAGAATCGGCAAGGTTGTTTTTACTTTGTTGCAATTCAGTAAAACGGTAAATATCTTTTTGGTCAACCGTAAAATCTATCGCGATTGGGCTGTTGGTTGAAACAGTATTTAAAACAGTTTGTCCTGCAACAACAGCTGTTCCTTTTTTTACCTGCGAAATACCAATGGTCCCTGTGAAAGGCGCATAAATATTGGCAAACTGCACATTGGAATGAAGGCTGGCAACATTTGCCTGCGCAGCGGCTACCTGTTTTTTTGTAGCCTCCAAAGCCGCGTTTGCATAATCAACCTGCTGCTTTGCTATCGCATCATGTTGCTCAAGCTCATTATATCTTGCAGCATCTTTTTCAGCTTTTACAAGATTTGCCTGCTGCACCTGCAGATTAGCCACTGCCTGCTGATAATTCGCTTTATAAATCTGCGCATCTATCGAATAAAGAAGTTGCCCCTTTTTTACATCCTGCCCGTCTTTAAAATAAATGCCGGTAATATATCCGGTTACCTGCGAGGTTAAATTTATCTGATCGAGGGCATTTATTGTTCCCGGATATTGATCATAATAAACTGCATTAGTGGATGTAACGGTGGCTACCGTAACCGGAACAGCCGGCGGTGGACCTTGCTGTTGTTGATTTTTCTTATCCGAACAGGAAGAAATGATTACTGCTGCTGCAAAAATGTAAAATATATGTTGGTAAAATTTCATACTGTTTTTTATTTAATAATTTATTGTTCCTAATGCTTGTGCTACATCTATTTTGCTGGATAAAAGCTGGTAAAGCGCATTGTAATAATTGATTTGTGCGGTTCGCAAATCCGATTCTGCCGTTATCACATCTAAATATGCTTTTACACCCGAACGGTATTGCAATTGAATTACACCATACACTTCGTTGGCCAGAGAAAGATTTTCTTTAAGGCTTAAATAATTGTACAAATTACTTTTGTAGGAAGCGAGCGCGTTTTCATATTGAGTGTTAATCGTATTTTCATAACTGCGAATGTCATTCGATGCCTGTGTAATCTGAAATTGTGCCTGCTTTATTTGTTGCAATCTTTTGCCTCCCTGAAAAATCGGAATGGAAAGAGTAATTCCTGCGTAAGAATTCGGATAGCTCTGACTGTAAAGCTTTGAAAATTGGTTATTTAAATAATTCAGATTATAATTGCCAAAAGCAGATACATCCGGCAAAAAGCTCCATTTGTAATATTGTAAATTGTATTCCTGCAGTTTTTCCTGCGTTTGTAATTGCTGAATTTCTATCCGGTTATTATAATCCACATTTTGCAATGTATCAAGGTAAATTTCTTTTTCCATTTGTGTGGTATCATAAGTGAGGTCAAGAAGCCTTGCGCCCGGATATCCCATCAGCGCTTTCAAAGACGCCTTTTTTGCTTTTAAAGATTCCTCTCCTGACTTTTGCTGAGCCATTGCATTATTCAAAGCAATGGTGGCTCTTTTATAATCTGTTTTGTCAACAATTCCTGCCTGGTATTGGTAATAGGCATCTTTCAGGCTTTGATTGGTGCGCACAATATCTTCTTCAATTACCTTTAACTGTTGCACAGTAAGAATGATATCATAAAAAGCTTTGCTTACCTGTACAGCAAGATTTATTTTTTGCTCTTTGGTATTTTCAGCAGCAGAAAGGCGTACATCTTTTGAAGTGCGTGAAGCGAGCAATACATCGCGGTTAAAAATATTCTGTGTTACACCGAAATTTGCACCCGAAGTATTTTCTGTTCCCGTATGAACAATATTTCCATTGAAATTTAATGTTGGTAATTTAAAATTATGCTGAACATTATAAGTAAAATTTACCTGCGGATACCAATCGGCTAATTTGCTTTTGATGATTGTTTCGGTAATGTCCTGGTTGATTTTCGCATTCTGAATATCCGGATTATGTTGAATGGCATATTGAATGCAGTTTTGCAAAGTGGCTTCCTGAAGTGTGGGTAATGAATCGTTTGCAGCAGCCATTGTGGGCAATGAATCATTTGTTTGCGCCTGCAAAATGCCGCCGGAAAATATGATTACAACAACAAATATAAACAGCGTTTTATTCCTTCTTATTTTATTTTTTATATTCCGATAATGCATTCTTTCTCTTTTATTCATTGTAATTTAATTCCGTCCCAAATGATGGTGGCTATCTTGCACAAATCTCCATTTGTATAATCAAATCGTCCGGTAATGTGATATTTTGCCGTAGCCATGATAGCGCCAAATACCACAGACGCTACCAAATTATATTCCATTTTTTTCAGGTATCCATTGTCCATTCCCGATTGGAAAAACTCACTGAATTTATCAACAGGAATTTTCTCGTTTTTCTTTTTAATACTTTTAAAATCAGGGGCACTGTTATATTGTTGTATAAAAATTAAACTGCCCGGATGAGAAATAAAATATTTGCAAAGATTTGTCCAGCCGTTAAAAAATTGTTCGCGGAAATCCTTTCCTTCATTGTTTTCTGTAAACATTGCAGCAAGCATTTCTTCCCTGATCACATTGTGAAGTTCAGCGATAATTGCTTCCTTGTTTTGAAAATAATGGTAAATGGTTCCGGCCGCTACATTCGCATTTTTAGCAATCAAACTGATAGGTGTTCCCTCCAACCCATATTGCCGGATTAACTCTAAAGTCGTTTCTAAAATTGCTTTTCTTTTATCTGCTGTTTCCGATTGAACGTTCATTCGGGGCGCAAGGTATGCCGAAAAAAAATAGAAGTATCTTCAGCCAATCAGAAAATATTACCGTTCATAAAAAGTGAAGGAACTGTGACGAAAGAAATATTTATTGGAAAACCTAATAACAGTAAATGAAGAAAAAAAGTCGTTTCTTATTTTCAAATTACAGCAAAAAGCGTACATCCGAAAGTTCTCTTCCTATTTGATGCACACCTTTTAGAATTCTTTTCGTTTGACTTGGGGAAGGTTTTTTGATACCATTGGTATATTGTGCCAAAAGGCTTTGGCTCATTCCTATTCTTTCTGAAAGCGCCTTTGCATTGATAACCTTATAAAAATCAAAAAAGCTTTCAAGGTCGTATTTGAAATGTATTTCATCAATAGTGTAGGTAAATCCGAAATCTTCAAAAGCAAGATTTACTGCATCTAAAACCATTTCTTTAAGTTCCTCAAAAGTTTCTCCTTGAGTTGCTATAAAGATTTCATTTACTTACTTGTAGCGCTATATCCTGTATCCTCTTTAAGGATGGTCATTATAATTTTTGGCTTTTTCATCTTTTTGGTGTTTTTATTTCGGCCTCTTTTAGAATCGCATTTAGCAGCCCTTTTTTTACCTCTTTGGAAGCATGAAACGGCACACCACTTTGCCTTATCTCAAACCAGCCGTCCTTCTTTAAGAGCCTTAATAATTCACTGCTTTTCGTTGAGGCAAATATAATATATTTATTACTTATACAAAGTAAAATGAATTTCAATAGCGGCTAGTTTATTTTTTCGGAACTCAACTCTTGCAATTACTTCATTTGCTTTTGCAAGTTTTTCAGGAAATAAATTTTTGCCTCTCAACTTTTCAAGAGATTTATCAATCTTTGAACCAGCGTTTTGTTTTTAGTTTCGTGCGTGCATTCAGGCACCACCATTACATCATGTGTTTTCTACCAATTTTTCATCAATCAAATGCCAATTTATTTCCGCAATTTTTGTAGCTGCCTTTTGTGATTGCACAGAAAACTTAATATACTTTACTTCCGTTTCAGGGAAGGTTAAGATTCTTTTATGACCAATTGTTGTACCATTCATTTCTTTTATTACTTCATTCTTTTTATCGAAAAGTTGAACGGTAAATTTTGCACAATTTTGCCCTTCTTTCAGATTCTCCTGAAGCACAAGGCAATTTATTTTTTGCGCATTTTTAAATGTGATTTCTATTGATTGCAAGCGAGGAGCAGTAATGGTTTCAAAAGTTTTATTGTTGTTATCATCTAATTTTTTAGATGCCGTTTTTTTCTTATTATTTATAAAAAAAGTTTCCCCTTTTTTGGACAGGTTACTGGAAAAACTTTCGTCTCTTAATTTTCTGAAACTAATTAGTGCCATTGAATCATAACTGCTTATTAATCCATCTCTGTCTGGTGGTACATTCAAAATTAAATTTGCTCCGCGGCCTACACTTTTTAAATAAATTTCAAAAAGATGTTCAGGAGTTTTTACCAATGAGTCTTCTTTTTTATGATAAAACCATCCCGGCCTGATGCTCACATCACATTCAGCGGGAATAAAATTTTTCCCCCAAACATTTCCCTGGTTCAAAGTATCTGTTGGCGGCGCGCCGGCGCCTCTTTTAAAGCCAGCAGTATCGAGTAAATCCCAGTTCGTTTTTCCAACAAATCCTTTTTCATTACCACACCAGCGGGCATCAGGGCCGATATCACTGAAAATAATTGTATTAGGTGAAAGTTTTCTGACCACTCTTTGAAAACGTGCAAAATCATAAACCTGCTTTTTCCCATTTGGCCCTTCACCATTTGCTCCATCCCACCAAAGTTCCCAGATGGGCCCATAATTTGTAAAAATTTCTTTCAGCATATTTACAAATACATCATTGTATTTTGACGTACCATAAGCAGGATGATTTCTATCCCAGGGAGAAAGATAAACACCGAATTTTAAACCATATTTTTTGCAGGCAGTTGACAATTCCTTCAACACGTCGCCTTTGCCATTTTCCCAACTACTTTCTCTTACTGTATGTGTAGAATATTTGCTTGGCCAAAGGCAAAAACCATCATGGTGTTTTGCGGTAATCATAATTCCTTTTGCTCCCGCTGCTTTTGCTATCCTGCACCATTGGTCGCAATCCAGGTTTTTTGGGTCAAAAACTTCCGCATTTTCTGTTCCTTTTCCCCATTCCAGATCAGTAAAAGTATTCGGCCCGAAATGTGCGAAAAAATAGTATTCCATATCCTGCCATGCAAGCTGGGATTGAGTTGGAACAGGATTTTTTTTATTTGTTTGTGAAAAAGTCGTAAGAGATAAAAAAATGAACGCAAGGAAAATTAAATTCTTTTTCAAGGAAAATATTTTTGAAGATGATGAAGAATGAATAAAAGCTTTGAAAAATAAAAACTTCTTTTAAATAGGAACTGTTTGGTGAAAATAATAAATTATGATGGATTTAATGGCGCGCAATCGGTTGCTTGTTTTTTGAAAGCTTAGTAAGAAAATAAAAAAGTGTAATTCTTCTTTTTTAAACTCATAATTATTTATAGGATTAAGTGTTTAAGTCGTAAAGGGTAATAATTTTCTGGAATCTTTTTCATCTTGGTAAATGGTGTACAAGCATTTAATAATACTTACTTAAAGTATACCTTAAGCCTTCTTACTTCCACCCTAAGGCATAGACACAGTATAGCTACAGTATTCATCCTTCGCTGCAAAGGTATAGATAAAGCATTCATCCTTCGCTCCAAAGATATGGACAGTGTACTGATAATGTATCCGAAGGCTATGATTACAGTATGCAGTATGAGAGCAGGCAGAAGAAGCAAGATAAGACTTCTTCTGGTAATTCTTTTTTTTATTCCACCTGGAGTGCCTTTTGTATCAGATTATGGTAACAACGGCAGATCCTTCAACCATTGACCGCTGCAATCTTCTCTATAGAACCCAATATTCGTGCCGCGGTCGTGTCCCCAGCGACCATAATCAAGTCAGGCAGGCAACAAATTGAGATTCGCTTAATTATAATTAGCAGCATCACGATTTAAGCGACTAATTCTAATTATTTAAAAGCATTGATCTGTTGTATTCTTTTATTTTAAATTATTATAGAAACAGAAAACGGGCTGTATTTATTTGTTTACTGTAATCCGCGCAATCGGTTGCCTGTTTTATTTCCAATTCATTTGTCTAAGTTTGAAATTCGTTTATCGTTGTTTAAAAATAACTACATGAAGAAGATTATTTTATTGCCTTTCTTTTTATTGATTTTGATTATGGCAACTTTTGCACAGCAAAAACATACGTTTGAAATAAAGAATGGAAATTTTGTTTACGATGGCAAACCGATTCAAATTCATTCAGGTGAGATGCACTTTGCACGCGTGCCAAAAGCATACTGGAAACAGCGTTTGGAAATGATAAAAGCGATGGGATTAA